>CALJIY010000234.1 GCA_937973945.1 uncultured Saprospiraceae bacterium
TACACATTAGAAAGTATCAAGAACTCCAAATATCTTTTGAAATAAATCCGTTTCCTCACTACTAAAATAAGATGCTTCATTTTCAGAACAGTGGAGAATATATGGAGGAGTTCTGGCCTCATCTCTATAGCAAGTAACTACAATCGGTTTTAATAAATTATTACCTGATATCTGCAAGCTTCTATATTTTGGGATACTATAGGTAGTCGGATCAATATCATCCACAAAATTACTACTGGTCACATTGGCTATTCCAGATAAGTAACTAGCTATGGCGGAGGAATCTACCACAACACCCTCCTTCATCCACTGATTGTTCTCTTTAATAAAAGTTCTTACAAGTCCATCCTCTTTGGTTAGAGAAAGTCCTGTAATATCCTCCTTGACGATTGACAGCAATTTCTTATTCCGATAGGCATTAAAGCCTTGTCCCAAACTCATACTTAAAAAGCCATCTATAGCATAGACTTCATCCCCACCACTAATTCTAACAAAAGACAATCCTTGGCGAGTTTGTTGATTAAAGCTAAAACGTCCAACTATAAAATCTTCCAATAATTCACTCCCTGCATATACTTTTATTCGAGTTCCATTTTCTTCATCTACTTCATACTCGGACCACTTTTCTTTTTTCTTAGCGGCTACTCGCTTGGTTTTGATTAATTGGATATTGTTTAAAAAGGAATTAACTGCCCCTCTATCTGCTGGAACTGTTACAGTTCCTTTGGTAGCGACCCATTGAGAAGTCGTATTTCGTTGCAAGGTCATTTCTGGCTCCTCAGGACCTTTTGGATCAATTTTAATGATACTTACTTGAGCAGTGTCTATACTAATTAGGTCTGTTTTAAAACTACGAGTGTTGTCTTTAGTCGTATATTTCGTGAGTCCCCAAAGACCTAATAGTACAAAAAAAACTAAAGCTAATTTTCTATTATTCATGACTAGTTATCAAAGTTGAAGTTGGTTTTATTTAGAAGAGAGAGCAGAGAACAGAGAGTAGAGACAGAATTGGTTTGCAAACAACGAAATCTAGTCATTCCTGCCTGCGTGCCTTGGCAGGCAGGTTTTAAACGTAATTCCTCTCTATTCTCTGCTCTCTGTTCTCTGCTCTTGATCATTTTTAAACATACTGCTCCTGCATTCGCTGCATTCGCTTTTTACGTTGAATGGTGGAACGAATGATCCCATACAAAACAACCAAAAATAAAGGAAAACCAAAGTTAAAGTACTTCCATAAATTTCGGGTTCCAGCATTTTCATCGCCTAAATACTCCGTCTTGATAGGACGAGAAGCAACCCCCTTTGTACGCAAAGCAATCAATCCTGTATCATCCGACAACCAATCAATTCCATTGACTAATAAACTTACATTATCGGAATTTTGACCGCCACCTTGAGCTGGGAAGTCTCCATCTCCTATCACTACTAATTTCGATCCAGTAGTTGGCCGTTCGACAATTCCACCAAGATTTATATGAGATAAGGGCAAATCATTGGCGGTCCATTTTTTCTGAATATCAAAATAAGTCGGCACTGGAATAATACCAGAACGTTCAGAAGAAGTTAAGATAGGTGTAAAAGTGACGGAACTATCGCCTAAAAATTTAACAGGACTAGCGAAGGGTAAAATCACTTGCTCGATGCCTTGCGTAATGGGATGTTCTTTAAAACTAGATAGCAATGGTAAAAAAGGAAAACTAATTGGGGTATTCATCATAAATGGACCTTGTCGTTGTTGCACCGTTACACTTCCGCAAGAAGCATCAATTAAAAAGCTGCCTTCTACTTCCACCCCATTATTTGCTAACCAAGTTTCTAATCCCGTCGTCAAGGCAGTACCTTGAGCGCTTTGTAAATCGCCATTGACCCGATTGACCGCCGCAAAGACCTTCCCTCCATTTTGGTAGTACATATCTAAGTTCGCTATATGAGATAAGGGAATAGAATCTTTAGGCGCTATAATCGCCACTGCTTTAAAGTGATTAGGGATAGGCTGATTTAAATCTACATTTTGTACATTGTATAAAATAGCTAACTGTTGATAAGCAGCTTGCAAATCTGACAAGCTCGGTTCTCCATGCCCCTGTACCAATCCAATACTAGGTTTTTCTACAACGGACAATTTTTTAATACTAGTAGATAGCGTATACTCCATCCCAGAACCTGTTGCTAACACCGGTATAATTTCTTGTTGCTCGCCCATCTTTATCACCGCGCCCAAATAAGCGCGTTGCTGTTTCGACTGGTCCTTCTCTCTGACCTGTACCATCAAAGGTTGCACACCATTTTGAGCGGCCTCTTGCTCTTTCTCAGGGCTTTCACTTGGATCTATAAATTCATAATCAATCATACCCTTTGAAAGCGTCGCATATTCAATCAATAGTTCTTGAAAGTCCTCCTGCAATTTTTGTAATTGCTGTGGAATATCTTTTGAGAAATAGGCCGTTACCGTAACCGGATCCTCTAAATTTTGAACAATATCTTTAGTCGCACTGCTCAAAGTATATTCTTTATTCTCCGTTAAATCTAAGCGATAAAAGAATTGTTTTGATAATAAATTTACAACAATTAATATCCCAATGATTAGTAAAATAGAAATTGTATTTTTCATGAATTATGGTATAAATACACTATAATAGAAGTTTCCTTAAATCTAAGTATTGTTCTTTTTGCATTCTGCGCAGGCTTATGCCTAGAGGCATAAAGAGTATAGCAAAAGAAAAGAACCAAAAACCCTAGACAAAAGCCAACCCATCCGCAAGCGGTTAGGGAATATATTCCCTCATCTCCGGTATTTTTGTCGGGCATCCCGCCTACATGTTGACCCAACAGAACGTACTTTCTTATTAACGTAACTTAATTTACACAGTGTAATAAATACGGTGAAATCTAAGTTTTAAATTTTGTATTAGCCCCACTCGGTCAACGTCTAAGCGGGTGGCCCGTCCAAAAACTGTTTGAGCATGAGGAAGTATACTTTCGAACCGTTTACGGATGGGATTGCCAGTTTTTTTTGGACTAGCTTTTTTGCTTCTTTTCCAGCAATGGAAAAAGAAGAGTCAACATCAAGTTTTAAGCCACGAAGTTTACATAAAAAAAAGTAAGACCACTAATTAGATACTTAAAAATCATCTCTTAGCCACCATTTTTTCAGCAAGAAATAAAAAGACAAATATGATAGACCCAAAATATATTAGGTCCTTCGTATCAAGAACCCCTCTAGAGATCGATTCATAGTGCTCTGACATACTCAAAGTGCTTAATAAATCTCCGAGAAAGCCATTGCCAACAAATTGCCCGATAAATCCAAATAGTAGTTGAAAAACAACACAAAGGAAGAGGGACAATAAGAAAGCAATGATTTGATTATTCGTAATGCTACTAGCAAATATCCCAATAGCAGTATAGGCACCACTTAATAATAACAAGCCAAAGTAACCGCCGATTAAGGCGCCATGATCTGCATTTCCTAAACGAGTAATCGTGTAATAATACGGTAAGGTAAATGCTAAAGTAATGACGACCATCAAGAAAGAGGCTAAAAATTTTCCAATCACTAATTGCCAATTAGACAAATTTTTAGTGAGTAGTAATTCTATAGTCCCACTGCGCTTTTCTTCGGCTATTTGCTTCATCGTTATGGCTGGAATCACCAATAGCAGTATCCATTGTGCCCAAAAAAAGAACACCCCTAAATCTGCTTGTTGGCGATAAAAAACATCACTCCCGATTAACCAGGTAAATAAACCTGCCAATATCAAAAAAATGGCTAAGATCATATAGCCAATCAACGAATTGAAATAAGAACTGAGTTCTCGTTTTGTTAATACCCAAACTGGATTCATAAGTTAGTCATTAATAGGTACATTTTTTAGAACAGAGAACAGAGAGGCGAGAACAGAGACAGATTTCGTTTTCATACAACGGAATTTAGTCAATTTTTAAGAGCATCTGTCTCTACTCTCTCTTCTCGCCTCTCTGCTCTAATTAACCGTAAGATCTCTAAATATATCTTCTAATTTTGTTTCAAAAGGAATCATCTCGCTAAGCACCCAATTGTTTTGGACACACATTTTGAAAATATCTTTATTAGAACTTTGATCGCCTTTACTTTGTACTTCAAAACGATTATTGGTTCGATCGACAAAATCGACCAGACCAACAGATGGCAATGCTTGTAATTTTTCAAAAATCGTATTGGTTTCGCCCTCTTCAATTTTGATACGAATGACTTGTTGCCCCTGTGATTGTTTTCGCAAAGTAGAGGCGGTTCCATCGGCAACAATTTTACCTTTATTAATAATCAATATTCTATCACAGGTTGCTTCTACTTCGGGTAAGATATGAGTGCTTAAGATAACCGTTTTTTCTTTTCCTAAATTTTTTATCAAATCTCTGATTTCCACTATTTGATTGGGGTCTAGTCCAGTCGTAGGTTCATCCAATATTAAAATTTCTGGATCATGAATCATAGCTTGCGCTAGGCCCACTCTTTGCCGATAACCTTTAGATAATTCTCCAATCTTTTTGTGTTTTTCCGCATTCAAGCCACACAGCTTTATCATCTCCCGAATTCGAACAGGAATCAATCCTTTGGTAACGCCTTGTAATGCCGCACAAAAGGCCAAGTAGTCCATTACAGGCATTTCTAGGTACAATGGATTATGCTCTGGTAAATAGCCAATATGCTTTTTCAGGATACCATCCTGCACCGATCGACCACCAATCAGTATATCTCCTTGATCTACATGAATGTAGTTTGTAATCATTTTCATCGTCGTTGTTTTCCCTGCGCCATTTGGACCAAGGAACCCAAGTACTTCTCCTGTTTTTACTTCAAAGGAAATATTATCTACGGCTTTTTGAAAACCATAAGATTTTGTGAGGTTTCGAATTTGTATATTCATTAATAGTCAATTTTACAATAGGAAGTTATTTAAACAACTTCAATAGACTAGTTTTACTAAGGAACGACGCACAAATAACTTTTACATTTAAAATGGTCTTTTTTCCTTTATACTGCCTTGAAAAAATGTTCATTTATACCAGATAAAATCTCATTTTTTCAAGTTGTCTAAAGCAAAAAATCTTCATTTTAAATTGTAAACTTTATTTATCCCTCGTTCCTAAGTAACTAATTGGAACACAATTAGAATTTTGTTTAAACACATAAGCACAAAGTTCATATAGGCTATGTGCTTATGTTTTTAGATCTTGATCTTGCATTTAGGAATGTATAATTATAATCTCCTCCTTACTAAAGATGAGGTTGACATCTATAATTTATTTAAATAAGTAGTCTAAGTATTATTGAAAACTTTAGTGGAGATGCCTAAAACCTGACCTAAAAACAGAAGCAAATTTAAAATCTTTTTCAAAAAAAACAAGATTCTTTCATCATAAAATATTGGCTTAGGAACGGTGTAGAAATAGATTTACAAATTTAGGGTAGCTTATTTTGTTTCTAGTTTTGGCTTTGAAAACAGGAGTTATGTTGATATAATGACTGTTTTCAAAGTAAAAAATAGGAGCAAAAGAAGCAGCATAAATTGTAAGTTTATTTCTACACCGTTCCTTAGTAGACTATAGCTACTCCTCTCGCTCTGACATCCAATCTTGTAATTCTTGGAAAGTATGTACGACGGCAGCTTGTTCTGTTTCTTCCATTAGTCCATCACTATTACATTTTTTTTGGAAGACTTCTAAAGGAGTCAGATCGTCTAAGTTAACCATTTCTGTTAATTCCTCTAAAGCATGATGTTGCCGCTTCGTTCGTATTTTCAGAATATTCAACCAGAAATCTTTAGAAAATTCTCGCAATTCGCTATCTAAATTGGGAATGGTTTCTTCCATCTCTACCTGTATTTCCACCCATGGAAGGAGGGTCCCTTTTCGATCTTCATTTATTTTCACTAATCGCTCTTTCACTTTTTCAATCGTGCCCTTTATAGAAATCAAGGCCCTAAATCTAGGGATCTTTACTTCTTCAATATCTTGGAGTTGGTTTTGATCGAAATCAATAATGTAGACAGATTTTTTGTCTTGAATTTCTCCAAAACTCAATGGAATAATAGATCCTGAATATCGAATGTGGTTCTGTTTATTCACTAACTGCGCTCGATGCAAATGTCCCAATGCCACATAATCGAATACCTTAGGAAATTGATCGCCCTCAATGTTTTCAATATCTCCAATATAAATCTTTGCTTGATCTGGTGAAGCGGATGCACCCTTGGCATGTAAATGGCCCATTGCAAGGATCGGTATTTTTTTGGCAGTATAAGGCTTAGCTAATGCACCGATCTCCTCAAAGTGATGGGCAATTCCTTCCCGTACCCGCGCCACTCGCTCACTTCCTGATTCTCCTGCCACACTAAAACGTATATCTCGATCTCTTAAAAATGGTACAGCTCCGATGACTAATTCTTCCTTCCCTTGCTCATTTTTTAATACAATAATTTCATCTTGTAAATCTTTTGTTACGGCCCCAACGATATGCACATTTAATATCTCCAATAACTCTTTAGGCGCATTCAACATGGAGGGGGAATCGTGATTTCCGCCTATAATTACTACATGTCTACAAAAAGTACCTTGTAGACTAGTCAAAAATTTATAGTACAGTTGTCTCGCATAACTCGGTGGATTACCGATATCAAAGATATCCCCAGATATTAATAACACCTCTATCTCTCGCTCGACGATCGTCGTTCGTATCCAATCTAATGCGCCTTGATGTTCTTCGATTCTATCTCTGGAAAGGAATTTCTGCCCTAGATGCCAATCGGCGGTGTGTAATATCTTCATTGGGCTAACTTACGGAAAATATTGGAATTAAGGAAAGTGTAGTTGAAGGAATATATTGGGCGTGCTGTTTCTTAAAAAAATCTCTCCTAAAGAGAAATACCTCTGTATCTCAGCGTTCAATTTTATTTCCCGAAGGGAAAAAGTTCTAATTAGATATTGCATTCCTTCGAAATGTAATTATTGAACGCTGAGACGCTGAGATGCAGAGACCTAGTGGTATAAAAACTAAATTCTCTGCAATTTTATTACTTAGTTCAAACTATTAGTGTTTATTCCAATCTTTTTTGCATAGCAAAAAATGAGTCTTAATTGTCATCGTTTTATAGGCATTCTCAACCTGCCCGTTCATGGCACCAGGCAGGCGGGTTCACAATTCTCCATTCAGAATTAAGTCTATTGAAAGTCTGCACCCGTAGATTCAAAAACATCAGCCCCGCCAAGCGTATGCAAAAATCGGAAGACATCCGTTTTTTTATCATTATTAAAATTACCGACAAACCATCTGTCGCCTACCAGTTTAGCTACAGTCCATTTCGTTGGCGATTCAAATTTTTCTCCATTAGATAAAATAACTTCTGCTCCTTTTGAGGAAGTATAATGTCGTAACAAATCGTCTTTGCCATCTCCATTATAGTCACCGACATACCAGCCCATTCCTTTATCGACCGTCATCGTCCAGCGTTTGGGTTTAGCAAAGCCTTCGCCAGTAGACAGACAAATTTCTGCTCCACCAGCACTGGTGGCATAACGCAATAAATCATCTTTTCCATCCCCATTATAATCACCAATATACCAGCCTTTATTTCTATCTGATATTTGCGTCCAAGCTACTGGCGCCTCGAATTTATCTCCAGTGGACAGCAATACTTCTGCGCCACCTTTAGTGGTAATATATCTTAACAAATCATCTTTGCCATCGCCATTGAAATCGCCGATATGCCAGCCTTTATTATTATCAGATAGCTCGGTCCATTCTTTGGGTGCCTCGAAATGATTACCAGAAGAAAGTAAAATCTCTACCCCATCATCGCCCGCTTTATATCGCAATAAATCCTTTTTATGATCCCCATTAAAATCTCCCGCTAACCAACCTTGTTCGTGGTTAAATTCTTCTGTCCACATTGTCGGTTCTTGAAATTGTTGTCCATCAGAAAGCATAATTTCTGCGCCCCCAAAGGAAGTAATGTGCCTCAATAGATCGTCTTTACCATCGCCATTGAAATCCCCTATAACAAAACCTTTTTCTCTATCACCCGAGGCTGTCCAACGATTATTACTAGGTGGCAATTCACAATTGGTCGACACCTTAAACTCAGCAATATCTGTCCACAAAAGCCAACCATCCATTTTTACTTTGACTTTAATTTCATAGGTAGCACTAGGTTTTAAATTTTCTATTAAATAATCGACAGAAACAGAACGGTAGGTGTTACTCCAAGAATAGTATTCTATATGATCTTCATCATCTTTCCACTCTATATGGAATTTCGCAGGGATAGATGGACATTTGGTACATTCTCCAATGATATTAATAGTATTACAAGTACCATAATTGGAAGAAAAATTACAACAACTTTTGTATTGACCGAAGGAGAGTGTCGTGATTGACAACCATACGATCAAACAGAAAAATCTTTTCATCAAAATCTGAATTTTCGTTAGATAATTAATCACTGTAAAAATTTACAGTTTAGATATATATATACTTAATTGGTACTAATAAGGTTGGTTATGGGTAAGATGTAGTCTCCGCACAAATATAAGGGGTAAATCCATTTATATCTAGTTGTAAAATGTTATTTTTTGTTAATTTTTTCTAAGAAGTTGTTTAAAAATATAAAAGGCTTGGAGTCTATGACTCCAAGCCTTTTATTCAAAATCAAAATTACAAAGAACAGAGAAGCGAGAACAGAGAGTAGAGATAAATACTGTTTAAAAAATAACAAAATTCCATAGTTTACAAACGAAATCTGTCTCTATTCTCTCATCTCTGTTCTCTGCTCCAATCCACTGTTCAATAGTATGGATTTGACATTGAAATTGAAGTTGAGATTGAATTTGAAGTCGAGATTAAAAACCCCTACTTCTTTTTCTTTCGAGAACGAGCATTTTGTTTTTCCAATTTTCGAGCCTGTCGTTTTTCATGAGCTAGATTAACCTTCTGATTTTTCAATTTCTTTTCATGAAAACCACCAGTAGGTGCTTCATAGGTATTGTGCTGCAAATAATTTTTATCCCCTCCCATTCTTGGAATTTCTTCGGGGATCAGGGTGTCCACGATTTCCACAGATTCTGGTACCGGTAAAATGGTAATTTTTCGACCCATTAATACTTCTGCAGCTTCCTGGAATTCTAGCTCTGCCTCTTTAACAAAGTTAATAGCATTTCCTTCTTTATCTGCCCGTCCCGTCCGACCAATTCGGTGGATATAATGTTCTGGAACTTCTGGCATGTCAAAATTAATCACATGAGAAACTTCCAATATATCTAATCCTCTAGCAATCAATTCTGTTGCCAATAAAACCCTAGTTTCGCCATTATGAAAACTTTCCACGGTCTTCAATCGGTGATTCTGTGCTTTGTTCGAATGTATCAATCCAATCTCTTCTGGAAAGGCAGGATCCATTCTTTCAAATAATTTATCAACTAATTTTTTAGTCGATACGAATACCAATACTTTGCTTAGCTGCTCCTTATCCTGTAATAAATGTTGTAGTAAATTTACCTTCGAATTAAAATTAGGAATCAAGTAAGCACTCTGTTCGATTTTTTCTACTGGCGTTCCTCGTACCTCTATCTCAATTTTGACAGGCGAATTAAAGAAGGTGTTGATAATTTTCTCTACACTTTCAATCATAGTGGCAGAGAATAATAAATTTTGTCTTCTTACCGGAAGTAAATCTAATATATTATGCAATTGCGCTCGGAAGCCTAGATTTAGTATTTCATCAACCTCATCAATCACCAATTTTCTAACAGACTTTAAGTTTAATGCCCCACATAAAGCCAAATCGACCAAACGACCTGGCGTGGCCACCACTAAGTCTGCCCCATCCATCAAGACGCGCTTCTGTGTGTTGATATTCGTTCCTCCATAAAGCCCTCTGATTCGGACAGACATAGATCCTGTCAATTTCTCTACCTCCTTAACCACCTGCACCACCAATTCCCGAGTAGGAACGATGACCAAAATTCTAGGTCGATCATCTTTTGCCCACTTTAAGTCTCTGAGCAATGGAAGTAAATAAGCCAAGGTTTTACCCGTTCCCGTTTGGGCAATGCCGATTACATCTCTACCTGAGCCTATAATTGGAAAGGATTCTATCTGAATGGGCGTAGGATAGATTAATCCGTTATCCGCCAAGGCCTTTTGTAAGGTATTGTTTAATTTGAAATCTGTAAATAGCATTTTTTTTTTTGATTGCTGCGCTGTCAGATCGCTACGCTGTCAGAAGTCAGATCGCTACGCTGTCAGATTGCATCACGTTGTCAACATTATAAATCTGACACCTGACAGTTCCGTTAGCGTTAGCTAACTAGAACGGTCTGACATCTGACTTCTTATTTCAGGAGATCAGGTCGTCGTTCCTGCGTCCGCTTCAAAGCCTGCTCATCTCTCCAAGCCTCAATTTTAGCAAAATGACCACTCAATAGGACATCTGGTACGATGTTGCCTCTAAAATCAGCTGGTCGAGTATACACGGGAGGTGCTAGCATGTTATCTTGAAAAGAATCAAATAATGCAGAGGTTTCATCATTGAGAACGCCAGGAATGAGGCGACCAATAGAATCCACTAACACAGCGGCTGGTAATTCTCCACCAGATAAGACAAAGTCGCCTATGGAAATTTCTAAGGTAATGTATTCTTCTCGTATTCTTTCATCTACGCCCTTATAGTGTCCACATAAGAATAATAGATTATTCTTCAAGGATAAACGATTAGACATAGATTGGGTCAGTCGTTCCCCATCAGGTGTTAAATAGATGATTTCATCATAAGTTCTTTCCTTCATCAAATCATCAAAACAATTGGCAATGGGTTCTGGCATCATGACCATGCCTGCCCCTCCTCCATATTGCATATCATCTACTTGTCGATGTTTCCCCAAACCATAGGTTCGAAGATTATGGACCTGCACTTCCAACAAGCCTTTTTCTTGCGCCCGTTTCATAATGGAATGCTGTAAAGGGCTTTCTAATAGTTCTGGTAAGACCGATACGATATCTATTCTCATAGCTGCAAAATTACAAAAAAAGCAAGTGCTATTAGGCTTAATTCTGAATGGAGAATTGTGAATGGTGAACACCTATAAAACGTTGACAATCAAGACTCTATTTTCGCTACACAAAAGAAATTGGAATTAACACTATTACTATCGCTAGGAATACCCTGCTGGATATCCCTTTACCAGCAATATTGGGCTTTGTTCTAACAAGTTACCGTCACCGCAATGTTATTAAATCAATAAATTTTAAAAGAAAGCTAAAAAAGCATTAATAATTTTTTAACTTGTTGAATAATCATCATTTATAGCCTATTTAGTGTCTTTTTTGCAATATATTAAACGGTTGCGCAAAAAACACCTATGGAATTAATTTTAATAGCGACTTGTTATAACTAAGAACATATTATATTATTTATCAAACCAATCTTATGGAACTAGGGAAATGGCGAAAATTAAATGGTGACACAATTGATTTGCCAATCAAAATTGCAGTAGAAAAAACGATTGTTAGAGAAACCAAGGCTGGTCATAAGCTAAAAGTATGTATCGGTACCGACTCTCAAGTACGTGGCGCCATTACAGAATTTGCGACGGTCATCGTTTTTCTAAGAGAAAAAAAAGGTGGTTTTATGTTTATCAGTAACTACAAAACCACCAAGGTTATGAAAATCAAAGAACGTATGATTACGGAGGTAGCTAAGTCTATTGAAGTGGCTTATAGTCTTTGTGATCTGTTGGATACCTATAATGTGGAATTGGAAGTACACGCAGATATTAATACGGATCCCTCTTTCCAATCCAATGTGGCTCTACGAGAAGCGATGGGCTATATCCTAGGGATGGGTTTTGTTTTCAAAGCAAAGCCGGA
Source organism: uncultured Saprospiraceae bacterium (assembly GCA_937973945.1). Lineage (GTDB taxonomy): Bacteria > Bacteroidota > Bacteroidia > Chitinophagales > Saprospiraceae > JAFMDF01. Next base: position 11,903 of record CALJIY010000234.1, read on the forward strand.
TGCTTTTGCTAGTACTTATTGTGCGGATAAGGTTGTATAAAGAGTTCAGATCGCTTCGCTGTCAGAAGTCAGATGTATGACGTTGATCACTTGATTCTGACAGTGAGTACAGTGATCTGACATCTGACAGTTCCGTTAGCGTAAGCTAACAAGAACGATCTGGCTTCTGACTTCTTTTCCAACCAATCTCCATTCATGTTATCAGACAAGCCCATTGTTAGGAATCTTGTAGAAATATGTGCCGCTAAAGGCATAGAGCATGTCATCCTTTCACCTGGTTCTAGGGATGCCCCCCTCATCATCTCTTTTCACGAATCTGGACAGTTTAAATGCTTGAGCATACCAGATGAAAGAGTAGCGGGTTATTTTGCTTTAGGCATAGCTCAGCAGACGCGCAAGCCTGTTATCATTACTTGTACTTCAGGTACAGCGGCCTTGAATTTCGCTCCTGCCATAGCAGAGGCTTTTTATCAAAAGATCCCTTTATTGATCATTACTGCGGATCGGCCTGAAGAATGGATTCATCAAGGTGAGGGACAGTCTATTAATCAGCGGAATGTATTTGCGAACTATGTAAAGAAAAGTTATCATTTACCAGAAGATGGTAAGGACACAGATAATTGTTGGAGTGCCAATCGTATGATTTCAGAGGCGATTGATCAGACTTTTGTGAATGGTGGTGGACCTGTACATATCAATATTCCTTTTCGAGAACCTTTGTATGGAAAAGCTGATTATTCCGATCAAGCCCTACCTAAAATAGTTAATACCGGTCTAATTGAAAAAAGCCTGCCTAATGATAGCTTAGTCGAATTACAGAAAAATTGGGCTAGTGCTAAGAAAAAAATGATTCTTTGTGGTTTATTACCAAAGCAGGAAATGTTGAGGCAATTACTAAATGAAATTGCGCAAGATCCTACTGTAATTGTATTGGCAGAAACGACGTCGAATTTAATCGGTCCAAGTTTTATTAATCAAATCGATCCTATTCTTACAACGATTCAAGAGCAAGAAATAGAAAATTTTCAACCAGATCTATTAATTACAGTTGGAGGAAATTTTATTTCCAAAAAGATCAAGCAGTTTTTAAGAAAGAATAAACCTACTGAGCACTGGCATATTGAAGAAACAGATTATCATATAGATACTTTTCAGTCTTTAACGAAAAGTATTCCAATAGGGGCAGCCACTTTTTTTAAACAATTCCGTCCTGATATTATTGTTGGAGAAACAGCAAAAATAGCGGTAGACAAAGTGTCGGACACCTCCGAAGGTGTCCGACACTTTTCAAAGCAATTCAGTTCTAATCTTGACCAGACTGCTACAAATATGGACTATCAGGATTTGTGGAAGAATCGAAAAGAAATTATTAATACTTATCACCAACAATTTTTAGAGAAGACGCCGTGGTCTGATTTAAAAGCGATGGAAAATATACTATCAGCGATTCCAGCTAATAGTAATGTGCAGTTAGGGAATAGCACGCCTGTTCGCTATGCTCAGTTATTTGAGTCAGATGCCAGTTGGCAAATTAATTCTAATAGAGGAGTGGCAGGGATAGATGGCAGTACGTCTACTGCAGCTGGTGCGGCATTAGTTAATGGGCAACTCACGACGATTATTACAGGAGACATTGCTTTCTTTTATGATTCTAATGCCTTTTGGCACCATCATTTGCCCCCTAATCTAAGAGTTATTTTGATTAATAACGGGGGCGGGAATATATTCCGCTATATCCCTGGGCCGCCAACGACCAATCAATTAGAGACTTATTTTGAGGCGCAGCATCAGTTAAATGCGGAACATATTGCAAAAACATTTAATTTAGTTTATTACTTTGTGGCGGAGGAAGAAGAATTGACCAATGTACTAACTAGATTCTTCCAAAAACAAACGATTGATCGCCCTGCTTTGCTGGAAATTAAAACACCAAGTGAGGAGAGTGCGGCTATCTTAAGAGAATATTTTAAAAAATTGAACAAGATTATTTAGTGCCTAAGAATAGATGATATTTTTTACCACGGATTCACGGATTAGGTTTTACTAAGTCTAATCCGTGAATCTGTGGTAAAATTCTACAATGATTTGTATCAATCACTTTGGTAATCTTGTCAAAATATAAATAAGAAGAAAGAATATGTCTGAAAAATGGATTGACAGCGCAAGAACAATAAGAGAAGGAGAAGCGCCAGATCAAATAGCCTTACAAAAATATTTGCAAGCTCAATTACCTCAATATGAAGGTGAATTGTCTATGACGCAATTTCCAGGAGGTGCCTCTAATTTAACTTATTTACTGAAAATAGGAGATACAGAATTGGTTATGCGTCGGCCTCCTTTTGGACCCAAAATAAAGTCTGCACATGATATGTCTAGAGAATATAAAATATTCTCAAACTTAATAAAACACTATCCGAAAGTCCCGAAACCCATTTTATTCTGTGAAGATGAATCCATTATCGGTAGAGAGTTTTATATCATGGAACGCTTAAAAGGAGTAATTCTCAGGCCCACTATGCCTAAAGAAATGCACCCAAGTCCAGAGGTAATGCGAGGTATCGGAAATTCTTTAGTAGAAACACTAGTAGAATTGCATGCCGTTGATTATCAAGCAGCTGGGCTAGGAGATTTAGGAAAACCAGATGGCTATAATGAACGACAAGTAAGAGGTTGGACAAAGCGCTATTTTAACTCAAAAACAGATGAGATTAAAGAGATCGAAATGGTCAGTGAGTGGCTAGCCAAAAACTTATTACCAGAGTCCGATAAGGCCTTGTTGCATAATGATTATAAATATGATAATGTCATTTTAGACACGGAAGATTGGACAAAAATTATAGGGATTCTAGATTGGGAAATGTCTACACTAGGAGACCCACTAATGGATTTAGGAACTTCCCTATGCTACTGGACAAATCCTAGTGATCCTAAATGGGTACAAGAGTTAAGCTTAAGTCCGACAACGCTTCCTGGCAATCCAACAAGAAAAGAGGTGGCTCAACTATATGCTGCTAAGAGTGGAAGAGATTTGAGTAATATCGTATTTTATTATGTCTTCGGCTTATTTAAAATAGCCGTGGTAGTACAGCAAATTTATAAGCGGTACAAAACGGGGCACTCTAAAGATCCTCGCTTTGCAGGAATGATTCACGCAGTGAAAGGTTTGAGTGTAATGGCACAACAAGCAATTCAAAAAAATGATATTGAAGATTTATTTTAAGAGTCTAATTAGACCTGATTTAACCTGTCAAAGCCAGACAAACACAGAGACCTTTCATCAAGTATACTAACCACGGAGTGGTTAAACATGAATAATCTCGGGTGAAACCCGAGGATTAAAAAAAATCAAAACTAATGTCAAATCGTAGAAACTTCCTTCAAAAATCGGCTATCGGTTCTTTTTTGACAGCTATAGGTATCCTCCCAATCGCAGCCTGTTCCACTACTGAAAAAACGATAACTACGATAGTCAATAATCCAACAGCCATCAAGCCAATTGCCATCGCCACATGGAATCAAAATGAGGCAGCTACGGCGACAGCATGGAAAGTGATCGCAGCAGGAGGAAGCGCATTAGATGCCGTTGAGCAAGGAGTGAAAGTGCCAGAAGCAGATCCCGAAGATCAATCAGTAGGCTACGGTGGTCGGCCAGATAGAGATGGGAAGGTAACTTTAGATGCCTGTATCATGGATGAAAAAGGCAACTGTGGTTCCGTTTGTTTTTTACAACACATCAAGCACCCAATATCGGTTGCCCGTAAGGTGATGGAGGATACGCCTCATGTGATTTTATCTGGAGAAGGCGCTTTACAATTTGCATTGAGCAAAGGCTTTACAAAAGAAAATTTATTGACAGAGAAATCCAAAGGGGAATACCAAGAGTGGTTAAAAAACACAGAATATAAGCCAGTGATTAATATTGAAAACCATGATACCATTGGCTTATTAGCGATTGATCAAAAAGGAGATATTTCTGGAGCTTGTACAACTAGCGGCATGGCCTATAAATTACATGGTCGAGTAGGGGATTCTCCGATCATTGGTGCGGGTATGTTTGTTGATAATGAGGTAGGAGGGGCAGTAGCTACAGGCGTAGGAGAGGCAGTATTAAAAACCCTTGGATCTTTCTTAGTGGTGGAATTAATGAGACAGGGTAGAACGCCTCAAGAAGCTTGTGAAGAAGCGGTCAATCGTATTGCTAAAAAGCAAACATTTAAAGACATACAAGTAGGATATTTGGCGATTAATAAGGCAGGAGAATATGGAGCGTATAGTATTCAGCCTGGATTTAATTTTGCTTTGAATGAGGAGCAGGGAGGGAGGACGGAAGACGCGAAGTCTTTGTTATAGTTTTTTAATTTTATCTGATATTTTTTTGTTTGGGCAAATCATAATTCTTACATCATAAATCAGAAATCATATATCCACCACGATTTGAATTAGTTGGATATATGATTTATGATTTTTGCCACCCTCTCCTCTCAAAGAAAGAGAAATTTTCAAATCCTTACCGAGTCAAACGACCCCATATTTTAAATAAAAACACTCCACCTCCCACAGCAACCGCCGTAGCAATCAAAGCATTAACCATCTGTCCATATATCCAGAATCCCGTGGCGAATAATGCGCCATATACCGTAAAGCAGGCAATAATCATACAAGCAATTTCCAAGGATAACTGCCCTGTCTCTACCTCACTTTCTATCAACTCATTCGCCGCTTTCGCTTTTTCAATAACAGGCATCCAACCTTTTTTAGCAGGCTTTATTTTTTTATAAAAATTAACAAGTATCGCTTGGTCTGTTGGTTGTGTTAAGAAGGTCGCTAATAACCAACCAACGGTGGTAACAGCTACACCTACTAATAATTCTTCATGGCTTTCTAATCCAAAATCTCCAAACTTCAATACCATTGCAACCAAAAAAGAAAGGATCATTGCCGCTATTTCACTATAGGCATTGATTCGCCACCAAAACCATCTCAAGATAAATATTAAGCCCGTTCCTGCACCTATGACTAAGATCGTATTAAACCCATCCAAGGCACTTTCAAATTGAAGTGCCAATGAGGCAGCTAGTACCATTAAAATAACAGTAGAAATTCTCCCCACATTAACGAGCTGTTTTTCAGAAGCCTCTTTATTGATAAATCGTTTGTAAAAGTCATTCGCAATGTAAGAGGAACCCCAGTTAAGGTGAGTAGAGATCGTAGACATAAAAGCACCAACCAAAGACGCAATGACTAAACCCAATAAACCATGCGGTAAATAACTTAGCATAGCTGGATAAGCTAAATCATCATTGATCACCTTGGCATCTATGTGAGGAAATGCTTTTTGTAAAGATGCTAAATCTGGAAAAACAACCAAAGAAGCAAGCGCTATTAAAATCCACGGCCACGGTCGTAGTGCATAATGCGCAATATTGAAAAACAGGGTAGCCCCCATTGCATTTTTCTCGTCTTTTGCAGCTAACATTCGTTGGGCGATATACCCACCACCACCAGGTTCTGCACCGGGATAATAGGCCGCCCACCATTGTACCGCTAGAGGCACGATTAACAAAGGAATCAAAGATTTAGTATCACTAAAATCTGGTAAAATGCTTAGTTTTGGAGCTACATTTTCTTGGGCTAATAAATTCGTTAAACCACCAACTTCTGGCATATTTACAATATAAACAGCCGCCCAAATAGAACCGATCATTGCCAAAGAAAATTGGAAAAAATCAGTTAATATAATCCCTCGCAAGCCGCCAAATGCAGAGTATAGAACAGTAACCACAGAAGAAATGACCAAGGTTTGGGTAGGCGTTAAGCCTAATAAAGTGCCACCAATCTTAACAGCAGCAAGGCAAACCGTCGCCATCACCACGACATTAAACAATACCCCTAAATAAAGTGCTCTAAATCCTCTTAGAAATGCTGCCGAATCGCCTCCATATCGTAATTCATAAAATTCTAAATCCGTCAATACATTAGATCGTCGCCATAGGCGAGAATAAACAAAAACGGTTAACATACCTGTTAATAGAAATGCCCACCAAGCCCAGTTACCTGCCACGCCATTTTTTCGGACAACATCTGTTACAAAGTTGGGCGTATCTGCTGCAAAGGTGGTAGCTACCATAGAAACACCTAGCAACCACCAAGGCATATTTCTACCAGAGAGAAAAAATTCAGCTGAATTTTTTCCAGCCTTTCTAGAGGCATATATTCCAATACCTAAAGAAATGGCAAAAAAGGCAACTATAATACCCCAGTCTAAATTATTTAAGTTCATCGTTTTGTATCTTAGAAAAATATACTATTAACAGAATTTCTAAATGAAGTCATTCATCTTATAAGGTGATCTAATCACTTAGTACAACACAATGATAATTAATAAACCCTTATTTATGAAAAGTTGACTGGATTATCTGTGGAGGAGAACTTATTAGGTAGGATATATAATAAAGCAGTAATAAAATAGATACTAATATTAAAGAGGCTTACCAAATATGAATTGACCGCAAATCTCGCCATCAATCTCTGCAATATTAGGTAAATGTCCCCATTGCTGGAAGCCTAATTTTTTTAATAGACCAACACTTGAAACATTTTTATCTAGCAGCAGCGCATAAGCATTTTTAAACCCTAGTTCCTTAGCTTTTGCTAATAAAAATTGTAGGAGTTGAGTTCCAATGCCTTTTCCTTGATAGCTTTGATGTAAATAATAACTGGTTTCCACAACATACTTCAAAGCAGGCCGGCCGCCTCTATATTTGCTGAGTGTGCCATATCCAACAATTTGGTTGTCCAACAAAGCAGTATATAAAGGAAATTGTGGGTCTAAATGAGCGTCAAACCAAGCCTGTCGTTGTGATACTTCAAAAGGTAGGGTATCTGCTGTTTGATGAGAAAGAATTGCTTGATTATAAATAGTCGTTAAGGCAGGTAAATCTGATGGAACGGCAATTCTAATCGTTAGGGTGGAAGGAGTGGTCATTGATTAATACTATAAAGTGAATGAAAATTAAATAAATAATCTCCATTTATTTAATTTTCATTCTTACAGTTTTTCTTAGGAAATTATTCTTCCATTACTAAAGTTCCTTCTTTACTCTTGATATAAATTTCTTCGTCCTTATATTTCGATGGACATTTCATTAACATATCACTAGCCATGAAAACATCTCCTTGCATCTTGCCCGTCAAAACCAATTGTTCAGATAGCTCAAAGTCTTGTGGCTTAGCTGCTAGTAAAACTACTTTCTTTTCTACTTCCTCCGAATCTTTTATAAAAAAGCTAAAGTAATTAGCATCTTCTTGCGGATTGTACACCATCTCCTTATCCTTGGATAGTTGCCCAGCAATCTTTACTTTTTTGCCTGTATTCATAGCATCTTCAAAAGTGGCATATGTTCCCATATCATTAGACATGGACATTAAAACCATAATAGCAACGGCAATAAGTGCAATACCGATTAAATGAATTTTTTTCATAAAGTATTCTTTTTAAGAAGTCAGAAGTCAGACCGTCCTTCGGAACTGTCAGAAGTCAGACGTGAGACGTTGACAACTGGACGCTAATCCTACAAATGAATCTATTTAGCAAAAATAGAGGTTTTAGCAACCGTAGTAAAGAGAATGCAGTTTTATTCTATAAAAAATGGGGCATTAATTTGTATTTTTGACAATATATTTACCCTACTGGACTATTTTAAGATTGAAGTTGTTTAAGAATATGATTTTTGGGACTGAAGGAGATTTTTAAACAACTTCATTATCGTAATAGTTGGCTAACTCGATTAATTAAGCAATTTGGATAAAAACACTATTATAACATTAAGAGACGCTAGCATATATCAACAAGACTTTTTGGTATTGCAGTCTGTCAATTTGACGATTCATAATGGAGAGTTTGCTTATCTGATTGGTAAAACGGGTAGCGGTAAGTCTAGCTTACTAAAAACATTGTATGGGGTGCTGCCTTTGAAGAAAGGAAAAGGTATGGTAGCTGATTTTGACCTTAATAAATTAGATCGACATTCTATACCTCAATTGCGGAGACAATTAGGAATCGTTTTTCAAGACTTTAGCTTATTAACAGATCGATCCGTTTGGGATAACTTACTTTTTGTATTGAAAGCTACTGGGTGGAAAGATTCGAAGAAGATGCGAAATAGAATACTAAAGGTGGTGGAAATGGTTGGACTAAAAGATAAGTTGAAAAGTATGCCTTTTGAATTATCAGGAGGAGAACAGCAAAGAATTGTTTTAGCAAGAGCCTTGTTAAATGAGCCTAAATTAATAATTGCAGACGAGCCGACAGGTAATTTAGATCCAGATACTTCGGATGGGATAATGACTTTATTGCGAGAGTTAGCTAGAATCAACACCACAGCAGTCCTTTTTGCAACACATGATTACAGAATATTGGAAAATTTTCCCTCCCGAATTATACGCTGCAAAAATGGACAGATACTGGATGAAGATAATTACCTAGTGTAATTATTAATATTTTTTTGATTCTTAGGAATACCAACTTTGCCTTAATAATTCTACTCTGGTGTGCTTTTATGAAACTCTCTGTGGTAAAATGAAATCAGAATAGGAGGGTAAGAATATTGCTAATCAGGGATGAGGAAAATAATGAAATCACACAGGATTTGTTTTTTTCCTCGTCCGCTGAACTTAGCAGTTATATTTTAGACGATAAGGAGATTTATAAGGTCACCTTTATTTTTATATTTTTTTAAATTATTTATTAAACTTCCTCTTTTAGCGCCAGATCTATTCCTAATTCTTCTAATTGCTCTCCAGATATAATAGAAGGCGCATCGATCATCATATCCCTTCCTTGATTATTTTTAGGGAATGCGATAAAATCTCTGATGGATGCTTGTCCATTTAACACAGCACATAAACGGTCAAAACCAAAGGCAATTCCGCCATGCGGAGGGGCACCATATTCGAATGCTCCTAATAAGAATCCGAACTGTTCTTCTGCCTCTTCTGGTGTGAAACCTAATAATTTAAAGTTTTTAGATTGTAACGCTCTATCATGTATTCTAATAGAACCACCACCAATTTCAGAACCATTAATCACCAAGTCATAGGCATCCGCCTTTAAGTTCTTCATGGTTTCATGATCTCCGTTTAACATATTGGGGATCTCTGATTGTTTTGGAGAAGTAAAAGGATGATGCATCGCATGAAATCTTTCAGATTCTTCATCCCATTCTAATAATGGAAAATCTACGACCCATAAAGGCTTGAAATCACCTGCTTTCATTAAGCCTAATCTGCGCCCCATTTCTAGACGTAATTCACTAAGCTGTTTTCTGGTTTTATCAGTCTCTCCAGATAAAACATACACAATATCGCCTTTTTCAGCGCCCATCTTATCTCCCCAAGCTTTTAGATCCTCCTCAGAATAAAACTTACCTACAGAGGATTTGATCGATCCATCTTGACCATACTTAACATATACTAGCCCTTTTGCACCGATTTGCGGCCGCTGCATCCATTCTGTTAATTTCTTAATATCCTTATTAGAATTATTCTCCGCTTCTCCCTTTACACAAATACCTACTACTAACTCTGAATTATCAAAAACAGGAAATCCCCTTCCTTGAGCCAATTCGTTTAATTCCACAAAAGGCATATCAAAACGTAGATCTGGCTTATCAGATCCGTAGAGACGTACCGCATCATCATAGGTCATTCTTGGGAAGTCGGCCAAACTGACGCCTAATGTTTCTTTGAATAAGTGCTTTGTTAAGCCTTCAAAAGTATTTAGAATTTCTTCTTGGGTAACAAATGCCATCTCACAGTCAATCTGTGTGAATTCTGGCTGCCTATCTGCTCTTAAATCCTCATCTCTAAAGCATTTGACTATCTGAAAATATTTATCCAGTCCAGCCACCATTAATAGTTGCTTAAACGTCTGTGGGGATTGTGGCAAAGCATAGAACTGACCTTTGTTCATTCGACTAGGTACCACAAAATCTCTAGCTCCTTCAGGGGTACTTTTTATTAAAACAGGTGTTTCTACTTCAATAAAACCGGTATCAGATAAATACTTACGAGTGGCCATCGCTAACTTACTTCGGAATATGATACTTTGTTGAACAGGATTCCGCCGTAAATCTAAATATCTATAGGTCATTCTTAAATCATCGCCACCATCGGTTTCATCTTCTATCGTGAATGGAGGTGTCTTAGAAATATTTAATATTTCCATATTTAAGACTTCCAATTCAATAGCTCCTGTAGGTATTTTATCATTTTTTGAAGATCGCTCTATCACCGTACCTTTTACTGTAACTACATATTCTCTACCGAGTGAGCGAGCCATTTCAAAAAGAGCTGGCGGCGTTTTTTCTTCTGTAAAAATTAATTGAGTGATACCATATCTATCTCTTAGATCTATCCACATCATAAATCCTTTATCCCGAGATTTTTGAACCCAACCGCTAAGGGTTACTTCTTTTCCAATATCTGCCATTCTAAGGGCACCGCAATTATGTGTTCTATACATTTTGTAAATGGTTTAGTAAATTTTCGTTACTTAGTTGAATAGGCTGCAATTAAAGAGACTATTAGCACTACTTTTGACTGAGTAAGTGCAAAAGTACACTTTCAATTAATTAAATTATTCCTAGTATCAAGTATAAATAAGACTAGGTCTAATGAAACGGTAAAGTTATAGGTATGTAACTTTCTAGTTTTTCGGAACGTATTTTTATATAAAGGAATCGAAACATATATTCCATAAAGAAAAAATTGAATAATTTTTCTATCCTTACCTTCTTAACTTACACTTGAATATATACCATTTTTATTAGGAAAAGATTCCAATAAACTAGGCTAGTTGTTTTTGGAATCCGTTCTTTGAAAGCTTTAGTTAAGCTGGATTTATTTTCTTTTGAGCTTTGCAAAAAAGGGAACAGTACCTAACAATATAAGAGCATTGGCGTGAATAGAATTGTATTCTACACACGTGGCTAAAAAAAAATAACCATAAATAAGTTTTTTCAGATAGCATAAAAAGCTGATAAGCACCGTGTTATACAATCGTATTTTTATTAGCTTAATGAATAGTAAGAACATAGCATAGTACTAAGAATCTTACACTAGTAAGAGTTAACAGTTTTTTATAATTTTACGCCTCAAATAGTTACTATATCAAGAGTTTTATAGTCCTATAAATAGTTATGTAACTTTTTGTTAACATTAGATCCCGACTTACCATAAGTATTCCCTCCTAATCCAATTAGGAATGTGATATTTAGAAGCACTCTTTTACACATTTTAAAAAAATAAAAATGAATTTGAAAAGTATTTGGCTGCCTTTGTTAATTTTAATACTTTGGATTCTTGCCTTTTGGTTGTGGATCTGTCCAAAATGTTTCTTAGGTGCAGGTATTGCATCTGGGGGAGAAGAAGAGAAAAAAGAGATAGTAAAGGAAACAGTGAAAAAAGCAGTTGCTGCATCCACAGCGCTTGCTCCAGCATCTTTATTAATTAAAGATGGTTCTGCTTTTAGTGCAACAGCACCAAAGCATATTGATTTTAATAAATCAAGTTACTCCTATATTACACCATTATCTGCGGATGTAAATACTTCTTTAGCAAAAACAGCTACCTATCTTAAAGAACATCCTGATCGTAGTTTAACGATTAACGGGGTTTATGCTAAAGATGAAACCAATGGTAGTGCTTTCCCTAATTTAGGATTGGCAAGAGCTAATAATGTAAAACAAATTCTTACTAAATTAGGCGTTCCTGGAGGTCAGTTATTAACAAGTTCTTCTTTATTAGGAGCTGGTGTCACCATGAAAGACATTATGTATAGTGGTGTTAATTTTAGCTTTGGAAAAGCTACGAATGATGTAGCAGACAGATTGGCTAAGATCAAAGCTCGATTATTAGGTAAGCCACTTACGTTATACTTTGCAACTGGTAAGCAAGAAGTGAACTTGACCAGTCAACAAAGAACAGACTTTTCTGATTTAGTTTTCTATCTAGATAATGTTGCTAAAAGTTCTTTAGAAGTTAGTGGCCATACAGATAATGTGGGTGCGGCTAATGTAAACACACGTTTATCTAGAAAAAGAGCAGAATTTGTAAGAGACTATTTAGTGGGTAATGGTTTGGGCGTTAAGCGAATGAATGCAAAAGGATTTGGCCCAGATAAGCCAATTGCGACAAACGATACGGATGCTGGTAAAGCGAA
>CALJIY010000235.1 GCA_937973945.1 uncultured Saprospiraceae bacterium
TAAATCTGTTTGATCAGGTGTTACTACTGAAGTAACTAAAGGTACATCACCAAACAATCTAACTAGTTTGAAATAAGCAAAAGCTCTTAAAAATTTAGCTTCTGCGGCATAACTAGCTTGATTAGCTGGATCTGCCACATCAATAAATTCTAGGACATTATTGGCTCTAAAAATCACCTCGTACATAGACTGATACATATCCTCCGATTGTATATTATCAGGATTCACTCTGTATCTATGAAAATCAGCTTTTGTCCCTTCTATTGTTGCTGTCCGAGTATTATCTGTACGCATTTCAGACAACATATATTCAAATTGTATCCCACGATTAGCTCTAGTAATATTGGTTTGCGTGTTTTCATTGACCCCTTGTATCGCATCATAGATACCGGTAATCCCAGCCAAAACATCATCATCAGAGGCAAAGAATGCATCCACAACGATAGCAGAATCTGGCAATGGGTTTAAAAACTCTTCTGTATCACAGGAATGGAACATGATTCCCATTACTGCAAGTACTATATATTTAATATTTTTCATTAATGATATTTTTTCAAAATGTAGCTTAGTCCTCTGGTCTGAGTAGATGTACATTAAGGCTACGCTACGTTTGTGCATTATTAAAAATTAACATTCAATCCAAATGATACCGTACTAAATAGCGGTGTACCAGCTCTCTGAGATCCATAAGCTCTAGGACTGTTATTCGTATCAATATATTCAGGATTGAAACCATTATACTCATCAGATGTCTGATAAATCAAATTCTGCCCAGAGGCATAAATTCTTACTGAGCCAATACCTAATCGCTCTAATTGGCTAGGCGTTAAAGTATATCCAATGTTTATATTTCGAAGTGAAAAGTAGCTGGCATTTTGAACAATTTCGTCTGTATGTATTCTTGGTTGTAGGAAAGAAGGATGAGATATGATTCCATCTTCTACTACTTGATTCACGTCAGTAGTACTACCTTGCCAATGTGTACCAAAATATTGATCTCCCACATTTTTAATTTCAGCACCTAGACTTCCTTGAAGCATAATAGAAAAATCAAAACTACCAAAAACAAATTCATTGGTAAAACTCCATACTAAGTCTGCATAAGGATCTCCAAGAATCGTCTTATCATCATTTGTAATTAAACCATCTCCGTTTAAGTCTTTAACAATTACATCTTCTGAGATACCGTTAATTGGAATATAAGGAGAGTCATAATATTGTGTAGCTAGTTCCTCATCTTTCACAAAACCGTAAAAAGAAGAAATAGGGTGACCAACAGAGTTGATCCATTGGGAATTTCTACCAAAACCATCTTCTAATAATGCGCCATCAGATTCTCCAAAACTGAGCAACTCATTTTTGTTGGTGGATGCTATTATAATAGAGTTCCATTTAAAGTTACCATTAGAGACGTTTCTAGTTCTCAATTCAAGCTCAAATCCACGGTTCTCTACTTCTCCTAAATTCACAATACCTGCATCAAATCCTGTAACGTAAGAAACAGGGTTTTCTAATAATAACTGATCACTAGTTCTGACATAATAATCTACCGAACCAGTTATTCTATTATCCAAAAATCCGAAATCGATACCAGGATTAAATTCTCTAGAAGCTTCCCATTGTAATAAAGTATTTGCAATATTCAGCGGAGAGACACCGGAAGCAATACCGCCATTATTAATTGCATTGGTATTATTCAATAATGCCAAATAAGGGTAAGTATTTTCAATCGTGCTACCAACATTGAAATTCTCATTACCAGTTAATCCGTAACTAACTCTAAATTTCAATCTACTTATTAAACTATTATCCATTAACGCACCTTCATTGTGTACATTCCAACCGAAAGAAACGGCAGGGAAATTACCCCATTTTTGGTCTCTACCAAAAACAGAACTACCATCTCGTCTAAAAGAAGCATTAATTAAATACTTATTGTCGAAAGCATAGTTAAGTCTAGCAAAGTAGCCAATCTTATTTTGTTCTGCATTGATTTCTTCGCCTAAGGTAACTAAAGTTGCTCCTTGTAAATTTTTCAATAAATCATTAGCGTATCCAGCACCATTAATTACACTATTTTGAGCAGTTCTCTTTTGAAAAGTTGCACCTACCAATGCACTAATCTCGTGTGCATCAATTCCGGTATTATAAGCTAAAGTATTATCTGAAATAATTCTATTTCGAGCTCTATTTTGTAATTGGTAAGAAGCTCTACTCGCACTAGCATGATGTAACGTACCGTTATATCTTGTCCTTTTACGATTTTCTACGGTAACCCCAAGTGAGGATTTAGCAACAAGTCCTTCCGCAATTTCATAGCTTAAATAAGTAGAACCCAATAAAGCCGTTTTATTCTCATAATGTTCTCTTTCAACATACTGAGCATAAGGATTCATATCACCTGAAGTACGAGGTCTACTAGCACCAAACTCATCAGTAGGATCTATATCTATATTTCTTAAATGATTCTCCAAGAAGTAATCTCCAGCTGCAACATCTGGATAAGCATCTCTATTAATATATGGCAGCGTAGCTTCCGTATGATAAATAGGTAACCATGGAGATTGCCTGATAGGATTATGAATAGAAGTCGGTAAAGCTCTTCGTCTTGAGAAAGACGGTGTCGCACTCATTCCAAACTTCAATCTGTCTGTCACTTTAGTATCCATCTTTAATTTCACAGAATAAAACTTGTAGTCATCCGTGATAACAACACCTTCATCATGTAAATATCTTAGGGAAGTACTAAATTTTGTTTTTTCGCTTCCTCCTCTTGCTGCGAAAGAATGACTTTGAATATTTCCGCCATCAAAGAAGACATCTTGCCAATCTCTATCAATACCTGTCAAGGCGGCTAATTCTTGTGCATATTTGGTATTATTAGTAAGTGTACCACTTTCCGCTAATTCAAACTCTGCCCAATCGGCTACACTCTTTCTGTAAGCGTCACTACCAAATGCTTCTTTTCTACCTATGAAAGTTTCATAACTAAATTTAGTCTCACCAGCTACCCCATCTTTTGTCGTAATCAGAATCACTCCATTGGATCCTTCACTACCATAAATGGCAGCAGAAGCAGCATCTTTTAAAACTTCAAAGGAAGCAATATCATTCATATTCATATTTCCTAGGAAATCAGAATCTACAACAATTCCATCTACTACAACGGCAGGTCCAGAAGCAGCATTTACGGAGCCAAATCCTCTAACGGTAATCGTAGGTGCGGCACCAGCTTCTGCAGAAGTTGCTTGAATATTTACCCCTGAAACTTGACCTACTAAGGCATCATCAATTCTAGCAACGGCCATCTGATCTAATTTTTCGTTCTCCACTTTAGAAACAGAGCCAGTCAAATGAGATTTTTTCTGTGTACCATAACCAATAACAACTACTTCATCTAACTGAGCAATGTCTGGACTCATAGTTAAATTAATGTTTGTTTGGTTTCCAACCAGTATCTCCGTATCTGTATAACCGGTATAGCTAAATACTAAAACATCTGTGTCATCTGCCTCAATGGAAAAATTACCATCAAAGTCCGAAATGGTTCCTCTAGAAGTTCCTTTAATAATGATGTTCACTCCAATTAGCGTTTCCCCATTATCTGCATCCGTTATTTGTCCAGTAATAGTACGGAAGTCCGAATGCGTAGTATTAGCATAAAGGGTACTCCCTCTGTAAGGAAAGATAAAACAAAGCATCAGGATTGCAAATGATCCTACATATTTGATGCTGTTCAACTTTTTGTTAATTTCATTCATATCAAGTGAGTTAATTTAAAGATTGAGCTTATAGAATAGATTAGACCCTAGAAGAAATGGCTATTCTTCAAAATTGATTTTCTTTAAAGGGTCCCGCAAGCTAGAAAATCTATAGGCTTTGCAATTTTAATAATGTACTAAATTTGGATGAGCTAGTTACTTAACATAACTAACTCTTAGTTTTCTCATTAGGACAATGAAATAAGAAAAAGGATGGGTATATCTCATTTGTAAAAATAATTTCGTCTGTGTGGACGAACATTTTTATGAAGGAATTTACAAACGGTCCAATTTCATAACATCGAACTACCTATTTTTTAAAATTTGAACTGTATTCTACTACATCTTTTAGATGGCATTCCATAGCTTTTGCAGCTAACTCAGGCTCTTGATTAACAATATGTTCTAGCAAAATTTTATGCTCTTCCAAAGAGCGGTAAAATCGGCCATCTTTACAGACATCTAGTTTAGTAAAGTTCTTGACGATGTCTGGTGTAATGACTAGCATTAAAGATTTCAACACATTGTTTTTTCCTGCTTCTGCAATTTTTAAATGAAATAATAAGTCTTCTTCTACGGCTGGTAATCCTTTTTCTACTTTAGCTTCGTAGGCATCTAAAGCAGTTTTGATCATTATGATGTCGTCTGTTGTTCTTCTTTGGGCAGCCAATTTTGCTGCAGTTGTTTCTAGTAATACTCTCGTTTCTACTAGAGAAGCGAATTCATTATTTTCTAATTTCAACACATCTGTAATTAGACCTTCTATGGCTGTAATCCCCAGACCTTCTACAAATGTGCCGCTTTGAGGCAATGTTTTCAGGATTCCATAAAATTCTAATTTCGCAATGGCGTCTCGAACCTGTGTTCGACCTACTTTCAATCGCTCCGCCAACTTTCGTTCGGAAGGTAGGCGATCGCCTGGATTGAGTTGGCCAGAACTAATTAAATTCCTTATCTGCTTTATTGTCTTATCTACTGGTGTTTCCACCCTGGTCCTCCGTGAATTCTGAATCATAAACTATTCTATAATTTCAATGGTACTATTAATTGGTTGACCAATCATCTTGGTAACAAAGGTAAAATAATAAATTGGTTGACCAAATATTAATTAAGATTTTTTTAATTTTTTAGAAGAAAGGTAAAGTTGAACAGGCGGGGGGGCTATTTTCTTCTTACTTTTAGATTAAAGATAAGAAGAATTTACCTTCTGACCAATTTGGATTGGTTAGAAATTTAAATGCTTAATAGGTATTATTAATCATATATAAAATTTGGGATAATTGGATACTTAGATTTCCTTCTAAGCTTGGCTTTTTTTAGCTTTTGTGATAATCGAATTTTGATTCGACGGTATTGATGCTCCGTGCTTTATTACCGTCGAAATGTAAGTTCTCAATGATGAATGAAAAATAATGAATGATGAATAACAACGGATGTCAATACTAGATTTTTAACATTTAGTGGATTCATCATTTCTAGAGGATCGTCGAGGTTCGCAACCTCGATGTAATATAATAATCGTATGGCATCGAGACAAATGTTGAAATACGGTGACGAAGCTACCTTTATACAGGTACCGTAGATTCAGGGAATCTAGTGAACCGCTTGCGGATGGGGTGCTTGTGGAAAAAGATAGTTTCAGATATGTGATTATTATTTATAAACAACCCTATTATTTATTCAAATATCTTTAAAGGAATTTGGTGATCCCCACCAGAAATTGTTTCTTTATTGCATTAGCACTCTTATATTGGCTTAGTAAAAAACTAAAACATGAAAAAGCAAGAAATCATCATAGCCATACTACTATATTCTTTTTTAGGAAACATTATAGCACAAGATGGATGGGAAAATTTATTCAATGGTCAGGACTTTTCAAATTTTGAACAATTAAATGGTCAGGCTACTTACAAGATTGAAAATGGAGAGATGGTTGGTATCTCTAAACTAAAAACACCCAATAGCTTCATGGCGACGAAGAAGAAGTATGGTGATTTTATATTAGAATTTGAGGTGTTTGTTGAAAATGGATTAAATTCTGGCGTACAGTTCAGAAGTATTAGCACGGCTGAATATAATGATGGTCGAGTCCATGGCTATCAATGTGAAATTGAAACCAGCGCTAGGAAATGGGCAGGTGGCATTTATGATGAAGCCAGAAGAGGATGGTTGTATCCGCTAACGAGGAATCCAAAAGGTCAACAAGCATTTATAAACGGGGAATGGAATCATTATCGAATTGAAGCGATTGGTCCTTATATCAGGACTTGGGTAAATGGCATACAATGTACCAACTTAGTTGACGATATGACTGCAGAAGGTATCATTGCTTTCCAAGTCCATGGTATATGGAAGAAGGAAAATGAAGGCAAAATTGTGAAATGGCGCAATATAAAAATTAAAACAACGGACTTAGCCAATTCGAGAATGGCTGTTGATAAAGATGTCCCTCAAATTAGTTACTTAAATAACCAATTAACAAATAAAGAAGTCCGCACTGGATGGCGTCATTTATGGGATGGCAAAAGTACGACAGGATGGAGAGGTGCAAAATTAGAAACTTTTCCATCCAAGGGTTGGGAAATGGAAGACGGCGTTTTAAAAGTTTTATCCTCTGGTGGTGCGGAGTCTCGAAATGGAGGCGATATAATTACTATAGATACCTATAGTGATTTTGAACTAAGTGTAGATTTTAAAATAACAGAAGGGGCTAATAGTGGTATTAAATATTTTGTCGATCCCGAATTGAATAAAGGCAAAGGTTCTGCGATAGGCTTAGAATTTCAAATTTTAGATGACAATAAACATCCTGATGCCGATCAAGGTAAAAACGGCAATCGAACAGTCGGTTCCCTATATGATTTAATTCGTGCAGAAAACAGCGATAGTGCAAGAGGCAAAAATTTCAAAGGTGTTGGTCAGTGGAATAATGCAAGAATTATTGTTAAAGGTAGCCAAGTTCAACATTGGTTAAATCATGTAAAAGTGGTGGAATATAATCGTCATAGTCAGACCTTTAGAGCGCTAGTAGAAAAAAGTAAATATGAGCAATGGGAAAATTTCGGCACTTTACCTGAAGGTCATATTTTGTTACAGGATCATGGGGATGAGGTGGAGTTTAGGAATATTAAAATTCGAGAATTTTGATTATATAGCTACTATGTATATCCCTATACAACCTAATTTATGACGAACACAGAAATCCTGAATTTTTATGGCTGGTGGCAATTTTCTGTTTGCCTTTTTGCTTTTGCCGGACTAATGACTATCTGGTGGCATATTGGTCGAAAGCAACAGGATTTTGGGCAAGTGTGGTTAGCCTTATCCATCTTATGTTGGAGTTTTTCTGGATTAGGAGAAGTTATTTTAGATAGAACAATTGGAGCCTCCACTACAAATAATTTGTTAGAAGGTTGGCGTAGTGTATTTTCTCTACTAAACAGTTTGTTTATATTATTGGCCTTACCTTGGTTTCGATACATTCCAAGTAAAATAGCTCCCCTTGTTGAATCCGATTATTGGCGTTGGATCGTTGGTCTACCATTTTTATTTTCTTTAATTCCTACCATTCGGATACTATTAACGGGTAATAGCAGCAGTAATCATTTTATTCGAGAATTAGATGTATACTATGCTTTTTTAACGCTACCATTTTTGGGAGCTATTTTGTGGCAATCTTTTAGCAAAAGAAGGTTAATTGGTTTAGCTTATCTTTCCATTATTGCGATTCTCTTTGCGGTATTTGCTCAATTATGTAAAACAACAAATCATACTTCGTATCTATTAATTTTCTCTGCTATTTTTAAAACGAATTTAATCATGATTTTCTTTGCGTTGGCGTTAAGCTGGGTAAAAGAATTATCTGAATCTAGCCAAGTGGTACCTACTCGAATTTTCTTAAGTTTCGATCCACAACAATTAAATAAACCCAAAGCGCCTGTGTGGATTAAAGGCCTCCATACGACCGATTTTGCAAAAATTATATTGACTCGTAAAAAACATGAATTGCTATACAAATTTGCTGCACAAAAGAAGCTATACCCTGAGGCAGCCTATCTCTCCATCAAACCTCAAGGAGAAAAAAGATCGACTAAAGTTTATGATATTCAAGAACACAATGAGTATATAAGAATAGTAGAATCTCTACTCAACATTGCTTATGGAAAAAGCAATTGGACCAAAGACCTACATGAGAAACCATTACTCAAAGCACTATTTCATAAGCCTGGAGATCGCACCATTGGCTTAAACATTCCTGCCGAAAATATTAACCTAGATTATCAAGAAGTTTTAAGCAATCAAACAAATCCTTAATAATCAATCATTTACACTACAAACCTTTATTTTGTCAGTAGAAATAGCACTGACATTTCTCCTCTTCTCCTGACATTTTTATAGTAATTCTGCCATTCATTACATGCTATAATATAAATTCTGATTTTACTCATCGACAGTAAAATTTTTAATTATAATTATAGTATATGACAGAGTCACCTTCCTTATTAAAAGGGCAAGCAAGCAATAAGAAAAAATTAATCTCCTTTCTAGCTCTACTAATCAGCCCGCTCCTTTCATTTTCACAAACTTCTGAACATGGACTTGATCAACGCATAAATGATTTGGTAGAACCTTTAACCAGTTTTGTATACAATATCGTCTTTTATCCTTGGGTATATAACAGTCCAGAGAACGCAACTAAAATGCCCTTTGTGATTATTATGCTATTAGCAGCAGCGACTATCTTCACCATCTATTTTAAGTTTATCAATGTTAGAAGTTTTAAACTAGCATTTCATACGATCAGAGGGAAATACTCCTCACCGAACGCTCAAGGTGAAGTAACCCATTTTCAAGCACTAACCTCTGCTGTTTCTGGCACGGTTGGTTTAGGAAATATATCGGGAGTAGCCATTGCCATTTCTATTGGTGGACCAGGTGCAACTTTTTGGATGATCATAGCAGGTTTTTTAGGGATGGCTTCTAAATTTGTAGAATGTACGCTTGGGGTAAAATATAGAGAGATTGATGAAAATCAGAAAGTTTACGGAGGGCCAATGTATTACTTGACCAAAGGATTGAAAGAAAGAGGTTTTGAAAAGTTGGGAAAAGTATTAGCCATTTTCTTTGCATGTATGTGTGTGGGAGGTTCTTTTGGAGGCGGTAATATGTTTCAAGCCAATCAGGCCTCTCAACAATTTATAACCCAAATGGGATTTACCGCCCCTTATGCTGGCACACTATTCGGAATAGTAATGGCAGCGATCGTTGCCTTAGTTATCATTGGAGGTATTGAACGCATTGGAAAAGTGACCGAACGGGTGGTTCCTCTAATGTGTGGAATTTACTTATTAGCAGCCATATTAATTTTAATCTTGAAAATAGAATTGCTACCGACAGCAATTGGAAAAATTATAACAGAGGCTTTCTCTCCTATTGCTGTTGGAGGTGGTTTTATGGGTGTGTTGATACAAGGTTTTCGACGTGCTGCTTTTTCCAATGAAGCAGGAGTTGGTTCTTCCTCAATCGCACATGCTGCGGTAAAAACAAATTATCCTGCTAGTGAAGGAATTGTTGCGTTATTAGAGCCTTTTATTGACACGGTTGTTGTTTGTACCATTACTGCATTAGTCGTTGTTTTATCAGGAGAATACTTGAATGCAGATGGACTACAAGGTATTGATATAACCTCAAGAGCTTTTGAAAGTGTCCTGCCATGGTTTCCACCTATTTTCACTACAGCAGTCGTCTTATTTGCCTTTTCCACTATGATTACTTGGGCATACTATGGCCAGCAAGCTTGGATGTATATTTTCAATAAAAGTAGCATTGCCACGATTACATATAAAATTTTGTTTTGCTTATTTATAATAATAGGTGCTGCAGCTAATTTATCTGCTGTTACAGATTTTTCAGATGCTATGATTTTTGCCATGTCTTTCCCTAATATTATAGGTTTATTGATTTTATTACCCGTAGTAAAAGAAGAACTGAAAATATATAAAGAGCAGATTAATAGAGTCGATGGAAGGTCAACTCCTTAATCAGTTTAAATCTTGTAATTTCCGTACAAAGGCTTGCTCACTATCTACAGAAAATATGAAGTTGTTGAAGAAACAACTTCATATTTTCACTAATCGTTTTACCTCTTGTCCATAATTCGTTTTTATATGGCAAAAATAAGTACCTGTTGGTAGTCCATCACTATTGAAAATGATCGAATGGGCACCTTCTCTAAAACGTTGATTACTTAATAGTTTAACTTCATGGCCTAAGGCGTCAAAAATACTAATTCTAGCCCATCCAGCTTTTAAAGTA
>CALJIY010000236.1 GCA_937973945.1 uncultured Saprospiraceae bacterium
GAAGTTGTTTAAGAATGTAATTTAGAATCCACAAGTCATAGTGTAAGGTTCTGAAAATTACTTTTTTAAGCTGCATAGCAGGGCTATGGATCTTAAAAAAGTCTTTTTCAGGTTCTTGCAATATGATTTGTGGGCCTGAAAGACATTTTTAAACAACTTCTTATATATTCAGGTGCTATGAGAAAAGGATTTTAGTTGCATTTTGCTAAATCCAATTTTAGAGATTCGATATTTCCCTACAAATACTACATTTTACGTATAAGAAAAGTGGCTATATACTTATATAATTACTATTTTTAAAGTGATAAGGAGAAAGAGCCTTTTGGTTAATTCTTTATTTTTCTCTTTTTTAGTAGAAACGGTCTGAAAATCAGAACGTTTCATAGTATAATATACACTTATATGTGGAGTATAGATTGAATATCTAATTTATGAATTTGAAGTATAATATGCGGATTTTGAAGAAGATATGGCTTTTGATTTTTTTGTTTGGTATGAGTTGGAGTACTTATGCACAGCAAGAGGTACCTAAGCCAGAGATGCCATTCGAAGTAGAATACTCTACCAAAGGAGGGTTTTATTCAGAAGAAGTAGTTGTTGAATTAAGTGCCCCTGGTGCAAAGATATATTATACCCTTGATGGGTCCACGCCTGGTAAGAAATCTAAATTATACAAATTTCCACTTTTAATAGAAGAGACGACTGTCTTAAGAACTAAAGCCTACAAAGGAAGAAAAGATAGTGATGTCTTTGCACATACCTACTTTATTAACGAGCCTGCCACCACTTTGCCTACTGTATCGCTTACTGTTGATCCTTGGATGTTATTTGATCCGGAAGAAGGCCTATTCATGAATGGGCCAGATGCTATAGATTCTTTATGGCGGAAACCAGGAGCTAATTTTTGGAGCAAATCGGAAAGAGGTATTAATACAGAAATATTTGAAAAAGATGGGGATTGTGTATTTCGTAGTCCTACGGGCTTTCGCTTATTTGGTGGAATGAGTCGATTGTTTCCACAAAAATCCCTGACGCTCGTTTGCAGAGATCAATATGGAGAGAAGCGGATACGGCATAAATTATTTGGAAAAAACGGTTCCAAGAAATTTAAATTCTTAGTCCTTAGAAATTCGGGTAGTGATTGGGGAAAGAGTCATTTCAGAGATGCCTTTATGGTAGACTTAGTGGATAAATGGGATATAGAAACACAAGACGACCGGCCTGCACAAGTATATATTAATGGAAAGTACTGGGGAATCTACCATATTCGAGAGAAAGTTAATCGCTATTTTATAGAATCAAAATGGGGATATCATAAAGATAGTATTGATCTGATTGAACATAAGATCACTCGAAAAAGAGGTAGCCGGAAACATTATCAAAGGATGCTCGACTTTTTGGAGGATAATGACATGAGTCTTCCAGAAAACTATGCTTACATTCAAACTCAGATGGATGTAGAAAATTTTATGGATTATAAAATTGCAGAGATTTATTTTGATAATGTAGATGCTGGAGGAAATATCAAATATTGGCGACCTCAAATAGAAGGGGGGCGCTGGCGCTGGATTTTGTATGATACAGATTGGGGTTTTGGATTGCATGATAAAGCGGCGTATAAACACAATAGTTTAGCCTTTCATACAGAACCGAATGGTCCATATTGGCCAAACCCACCTTGGAGTACTTTTATTCTAAGAAATCTATTAGATAATAGAGAATTTAAACAAGCCTTTGTAACTAGATTTGCAGACCATATAAATAAGTCTTTTCATCCTCAGAAAGCTTTGCGATTGATAGATAAACACTATCAACGCTTACTCCCTGAGATGTCAAGGCATTTGGATCGTTGGCAATTAGCGGAGAAGAACTGGCTGGAAGAAATCGAGGTGATGCGAACCTTTGCGAAAGAGCGACCTGATTATATGCGTGCGCATCTAAAAGAAAAGTTTGATCTCGGAAAAGATGTAACACTTAATGTAACTGCTTCAGCTGGTGGAAAGATTATCTTAAATCAGAATGTAGAGATCAATTCAGGAGATGTTTTTTCTGGACAGTATTTTGAAAAAACACCTGTTACGCTATTAGCGGAACCAGATTTAGGGTACAAATTTTCTCATTGGGAAGGAGTTGAATTAATGGATGGCACAAGAGAAGTGACGATTGCTTTGCTAGAAAAAGAATCTACGCTAAGGGCAGTTTTTGAAAAAGCAGTTAATTCTTTAACAGGCTTGGTCATTATTAATGAGGTCAGTTGTAATAATAGAAAAACAGGTGATTGGGTAGAGTTGTACAATCAGTCTTCTGAGCGGGTCAATTTAAAAGGCTGGTATTTGGCAGACAATCGAAATAAATATCAAATTCCGCCAATCAGCATTCCTTCTAAAGGTTATGCCGTGATAAGTGAAGATACTGCTCGATTTAGTAAAGTCTTTCCTAATATTACCAACCTAAATGGTAATATGGGCTATGGCTTAAGTAAACGGAAAGAAAAAATAAATATCTATGATGCAGAAGGTGCGTCTGTTGATAAATTTCAATATGAAATCCGACCTAGAGATTCTGTTTTTACCCTGAATCTTTTACTCCCTGAATTAGATAATGCAGATATTGAAAATTGGGAAGCATTGGTTGGTGGTGGTTCTCCAGGTAGACCAAATGCTTATTACTTGGAAAGTAGAATTCAAGCGACTCAAGAGATTTGGATGCGTGTAGGATTGGCGGCTGGTACACTTCTCGTACTATTGTTTATGCTTGCGCTTAAGCGACGTCGAATTTGACACTAGTAGAGCCAAAGTCTCGGACACCTTTGAAGGTGTCCGAGACTTTTAATGAGCTATAGTAAACTAATCCGAACCTTCTTCTTCTTAAGTCTAGTATTATTAAATTGCTCCACCAAACGATCAGCAAGACTAGCATCCACTGCTACAAAAGCACAATCCTGTTTTAACTCAATAATACCTAACTGATCTTTTTCTAAGTTCCCTTTTTTCATAAATAGCCCCGCAATATCCCCTTTAGAAATTTTATCTTTTCGACCACCTGAAATAAATAGCGTAGCCCAATTTGAGGCAGGCAAAACTGGGGCATCACTAAGTGTCTCTATCTCGTCGATTTTAATAAAGTCAGGCAATGCTTCTTGCTCCCAATGTAATACATAAGCCGTTCCGCTTTGATGCATTCTAGCCGTTCGGCCATTTCTATGCGTAAATTCTTCTGCTCTATTTGGTAAATGGTAATGGAGAATAAATTGTAATTCTGGAACATCTATGCCTCTAGCAGCTAAGTCTGTAGCTAATAATAATTGATGGGTGCCATTTCGGAATTTGATCAAAGCTCGTTCTCGATCTTTCTGTTCCATTCCTCCATAGAACACCCCATGCGAAATATGGTGTTCGGTTAAGTAATCACTAATTCGTTGAATGGCATTTTTGAAATTGCAGAAGATAATACCAGATTTTTTTCCGATATGCTGTAGTGCTTTGACTAAGGTATCTAGCTTGTCTTTATCTGGAGATACAATTCTTTTTAGTTGTAGTTTAGAAGCACCCTCTTCTAGAAAATCCACATAGGCTGGATCTTTTACTTTAACAAATGCAGGTATGGAGACGCCGAATGTAGCAGAAGTTAAAATCTTTTTTCTAATAGCTGGGAGATGCTCTAGAATTTCTCCCATCTCTTTTTCAAAACCTATTTCCAAAGATTTATCAAATTCATCTAATATCAAGGTTTGTATACGTCTGGTAGGAAATGTTTTTCGCTTTAAATGATCTGAAATTCTACCTGGGGTACCAATCAATAAAGCAGGTCTATGTTTTAATTCTATTTTGTCTTTTGAGAAATTTCTTCCACCATAAACTACATTAATTTTACAACCCGTACCCATCGCTCTAGCCACCTGCTCAATTTGGATAGCCAATTCTCTAGAAGGTGCTAATACCAAGGCTTGCACTTCTTGTAAATCATTATCTAATGCTGCCATAATCGGCAATAAAAATGCTAGGGTTTTTCCAGTACCGGTAGGAGAGAGCACGACCACTTCAGCACAAGAATGAATCGCTAGTTGCGCTTCTTCTTGCATTGAATTAAGTTGGGCGATTCCTAATTTATCTAGGATGTTTTTTTGACTTTTGATACTATTAGACATGCCACAAAGCTAACATAATTTGACCGCTCTGCGGTCAGAATATAAAATAAATGACCGCAGAGCGGTTAAATTATGTTAGATTACAAGATCGCAAAAGAAATAGCGAAAGCTAATACGGCGAAAATTAAACCATACATAAATATGCGATAGCAAGTTCTTAAGTATCTATATTTTTTAGCTAATACAATTCCGAGATAATACAAATCTCTCGTCATGGAGCTATACAAGAAATCGTCATCTTTTATCATCTCTGTAATCCCCCAATGAAAATCATCTATTTTCATATTATAGAAATTACCAAAGAATAACAAATTAGATCTTTTTTGTTCTATATCTTTTCTCGTTACTTTTCCTTCTGTGATCTTAGGCATAGTGGATAAAGTGGCAAATACTATAGCCGTCAAACAAACTAATAAAAGAATACAAGTAGGAAGAATTAATTTTTGATTGGTATCAAAACGAGGCACTAAGGAAGAAACGGTAATGGAAATAATGATGGCATTAATACTTAACATGATATTTGCCTTATTATCAGCAATGGAGCTAAGATTTACATGTGTTCGATATGTCGTCCTAAACATGGTTTCTACCCCTCTTCCTAGCCGTAACTGTTTAATTTCGTTTTTGTGTGTTTGTAGCTTTTTTTTCTTAACCTTTTTTTTCTTGACTTTCTTTTTAGCCAAGATAGCTACCTCATCAGGCTGTAAACTTTTGGGATTTAATCGGGCTTTTTGTTTGACCAATTGTTTGATATGCTTGAGCTTGCATTTTTTATATAATCTTTGTGCCGCTTCTGAGTGGTAGGCATGTTTTTTCAAAAAATCTATTTCAAAGTCCAACCATTCTTGCTCGTCCATAATGACCTCACTTACTAAGGCCATTTCTTGTCGTACTTTACCACAACGATCCCAATAAATATCTTTTCCTAGATGACTTAGATCGGCATCTGCTAGTATCTCTTGTAAATAATTTTTTGGAGACTGAGGAAATTTAGTGGCCATAATACAACCAGTAATTTCTTCTATTTCAGTGCTTGGTACTTTATGTTTCTTTAGAAAATTGGTAGCATATTCTACACTTCTTGTTTCATGGTCTTTGGGCCCTTCGTCATAGCCCATATCATGAAACCAAGCTGCCAGTTGTAGCATTATTTGTTCTTCCTCTGTAATGTCATCATACTGTGCCGAAATTTCTTTGACAGCATTCACTACATTTTTAGTATGTTGCAGATTGTGAAAAGCATACTTGTTGGAAATATGTTTTTCAAAGAAATCTTGAACATAAATTTCTGTGTCCTGTAATAATGTACTTTGCTCAATTTTCATTCTAAAGGCTATATATGATGCAACTTTCTTTTAACGAAAACTTTTTGTCTAACTGCCAAGGTAGAAAAAATAATTGAGATTTTTGTCGTTACTAAGCAACTTCGTTTGCGACAGCAAGTGTACTTAAAGCGGATGTTTCTACTTTTAGTAGCCGACCTAGTTTTAAGAAAGTACCTTTCCACTCTTCGTTAGGGAAGCTGCATTTACCAGATAGAAAATCTTCCAATAGGGAGAAGTAGTGATTTTGGCTTTTCCAAATACCTAATTCTAAATCTAAATCATTGAATATTTTAATAATATCTACCAATATTTGTATTTGATCGGTAGGTAAAACCATATGATTGATCTTTCTTATTTCATAAAAAATTCTTTCTCCTGCTGAGAATTTGAGTGTTTGAGGATCTGTAATGGTCAAATTCCAAGTAGCAATTTCTTCCGACAGCCGCTTGAGGTCTTTTATTTTTAAAACATGTTGCTCAAAGAACCGATGCAAATCTGTATTGACAATATGCTGAATAGCACTCTTATAGGCATTGGGTATAGGTATTTGACTTTTCAACATACCGACCATTAACTGGTAGTTGTCATCATAAATTTCTCTAAATCCATACTCTACTTGTTCTAAACTTTTTTTAGTAACCTGTTCTAATATTTTTCGTTTTTCATCTCTAAATAAATGCCAAATTGAAAATTTATCAGATTTAAAGTAAGACTGCATGGAGCCT
>CALJIY010000237.1 GCA_937973945.1 uncultured Saprospiraceae bacterium
TAAGTTCCTATATTATTCTTCTAATTCTTCATTTAAGACTTTCAGTACCTCATTTATCGTTTCTTCCTCTAAATCTGTTCTCCTGATTAACTCTTTAATATCCAATTCTAATACACTTCTCGCAGTATCACAACCGATCTGCTTTAATTCCTCAATGATCCAATCTTCGATTTCATCGGAGAATTCGTCTAAATCTACATCATCAATTTCTGTTGTATCATTTTCTCTGTAGACATCTATTTCATAACCTGTCAATCGACTAGCTAATTTTATATTGGTACCACCTTTACCTATTGCTAAGGATACTTGATCTGGTTTCAAGAAAACAGATGCACGTTTTTCTTCTCCCTCTGTTAACAAATCAATGGTACTAATTCTAGCTGGCGTCAAAGATCGCTGAATGAATAATGACTCATTGTTCGTAAAATTAATGATGTCAATATTTTCATTTTTCAATTCTCGAACGATACCATGTATTCTTGATCCTTTCATACCGACACAAGCACCTACTGGGTCAATTCTATCATCATAAGATTCTACTGCTACTTTAGCACGTTCTCCAGGAATACGAACAATATTCTTGATCGTAATCAGACCATCTTCAATTTCTGGAACTTCTTGTTCTAGTAATTTCGCTAAGAATTCATTATCCGTTCTCGATAAAATAACAACAGGGTTATTATTTTTCATCTCTACTTTCTTAATCACCCCTCTTACCATATCTCCTTTTCGAAGAAAGTCGCCTTGTATCATTTCTTTTCTAGGCATTGTCAATTCATGCCCAGTCGTATCATCCAACACTAAAATCTCTCTTTTCAATATTTGGTGCACCTCACAAGTCACTATTTCTCCAACACGCTCCATATACTTCTTGTAGATTTCATCCTTCTCTAATTCCATGATTCTAGAAACAAGCGTCTGGCGAGCAGCCATAATCGATCTTCTTCCAAAATCTTTTAAATGTAATTGTTCGTAGCACTCTTCTCCAATTTCATAGTCCACATCGATACTAAGTGCTTCCGAGATGGAAATTTGAGCCTTATCGTCTGTTACCTCTCCATCAGGTACAATTGCTCGTACCCTCCATAATTCTAAATCCCCTTTGGTGGTATTTACGATTACATCAAAATTTTCATCAGACCCAAACTTCTTTTTAATTAAGGTTCTAAAGACGTCCTCTAAAACCCGAACCATAGTTGGTCGGTCAATGTCCTTTCCCGCTTTAAACTCCGAGAAAGTTTCAGCAAGATTCATCATCTTGGTTCCATTTTTATTTTTTTCAAAATAACAGAGATTAATAAATATAAATAACGATCTCTATCTTGGTTTTATAGTCAGTGCACTTCTGCAAAGATGTTAATTGAGGGTGTGCAGCGCAGCATCAAATCGATTCTGGTATAAGCACTTATCCGTCTATGCTTAAATAGGACTGCTTCCTATTTTTTGCCCAATCCCTTAAAAGATATTTTAATTTTTGCTTTTGCTATAGTATTATAAGGATAAGCAGTTTGCACTAGTTCCTTTTTCTTCTTCTTTTTTCCGACTCTCGTCACCACTTCTTTCTCTAAGGTCACTGCTTCGTCTGTTACTGCTACAATTTGGCCTTCCACTTTATCGCCGTCAACTAACTTAATCCTCAAATCTCTACCAATATTTTTCTTGTACTGTCTCACTAATTGCAATGGCTGATCTAAGCCGGGGGAAGATACTTCTAAAACATACTTTTCTCCGAGTACTTGTGATTCATCTAAATACTCTTCTATATAGCGACTTAATTTTCTACACTGCACAATATTTAAGCCTACATCATGGTCGATATACACTTGCAAAGTGTTGTTACTTGTGTTAAATTTGATTTCAACAAGAAAGCAATTAGCAAAATCTTCTTCTTCAAATTTAAGGGAAACTAAGGCTTCTATTTTGTCTTGAATCATCTAACTATATACTTACATATGACCTATAAAAAAAGAGGGAACAAAATGTTCCCTCTCCTAGAATTGGTTACGGGCGCAAAGATAGTACTTTTATATAAATGATCCAAGAAAGAGTGGCGGTATTGTTCAGTTTGAAGCGAATTTCAATAAATTAGACGGCATTATTACTTAAAAACATATTGAAATTAATATAAATTTAATTTTGCGGATTACTACTTATATTTGCAGTAGGCGGATTTTAAACAGAACAAAGAACAGAGCAGCGGGAATAGAGATGAATTTCGTTAAAAATCAATGGAATTTCGTTGTATGTAAATAGGTAGATCTATATTCTTTAATACTCGCTTCTCTAATCTTAGAAGTTGTTTAAAAATGTAATTTAGAGTCCAAAGATCATAGTGTAAGGTCCTGAGAATTACTTTTTTAAACCGCATAGCAGAGCTACGGGGCTTAAAAAAGTCTTTTTCAGGTTCTTGCAATATGGTGTTTGGGACTGAAAGACATTTTTAAACAACTTCTTAAATATAATTTTATGGCATTACTTAATTTTTTTAAGCCTCCCAAGCATCAAAAGTATAAGTACATCCCAAGATATTGGAATCCTAAAAAAGAGGAGTTAGACGAAAGACTTCAAAAATATAAAGGGAAAGAAGGGAATAACGATGTCGAGGCAGTAAAAGCTAGATTATCAAAAGGCTTTACTAGAGGAGCAGGTAGTGGTTCTTTTCAAATCAAAGCAGAAATGAGAGCCGCCGAAACAAAGCGGTCTAATAGATTGTTGTTTGGAGTAATTATCTTTCTATTATTCTTGACGTATCTTGCTTTTAAGATTTATGTGCCTAGTATCGTTGAGGCATTGGAGTGAGTTTAGAACTACTAATTAGATGTCAGAAGTCAGATCGCTACGCTGTCAGAACGCCTACGGCTGTCAGATGCGAACGTGGCGTCAACATCATGCATCTGACATCTGACAGTTCCCTTAGCGGAAGCTAAGTGGAACGATCTGACTTCTGGCTTCTGAAAATTATTTTAAAGAAATTACAAAAATAGAAATCATATATGGCTGATGTTATTCAGCTTTTACCAGACGCTATTGCCAATCAAATTGCTGCGGGAGAGGTGATTCAACGACCTGCTTCTTTGGTAAAAGAGTTATTGGAAAATGCAATAGATGCAGGAAGCACTCAGATTAAATTAATCGTAAAGGATGCCGGTAAAGCACTAGTTCAAATAATTGATAATGGTTGTGGCATGTCTGAAACCGATGCTAGAATGAGCTTCGAACGGCATGCTACTTCTAAGATTAAAAAATCTGCTGACCTTTTTGCGATACATACGATGGGGTTTAGAGGCGAGGCTTTGGCGTCCATCGCCGCAGTCGCACAAGTAGAATTAAAAACTAGAAGACAGGCCGATGAATTAGGAACTAGAATTGTCATTGAAGCCTCTACTGTTCAGACCCAAGAAGCTTGTCAGTGCACCGCAGGGACAAGCATTTCTATTAAAAATTTATTCTTTAATGTTCCTGCTAGAAGAAAGTTTTTAAAATCTAACACCGTAGAAATGCGGCATATCATTGATGAGTTTCAGCGTATTGCTATCGCTCATCCTGATATATTCTTTTCCCTCCACCACAATAATACAGAAATCTTCCACCTGACTATTGGTAATCTAAGACAACGATTAGTTAATATATGGGGTAATACGACTAATAAAAAGTTAGTTCCGATTACAGAGGAGACCGATATATTGAAGCTATACGGTTTTATTGGTAAACCAGAATTCGCTAAAAAAACCAGAGGCGAGCAGCTCTTTTTTGTGAATAAAAGATTTATTAAAAGTGGTTATTTACATCACGCCGTTGTAGCCGCTTATGAAGATTTGTTACCAAAGGATAGTCATCCACTGTATGCCATTTTTATAGAAATGGATACCACTAAAATTGATATCAATGTTCATCCAACAAAACAAGAGATCAAGTTTGATGATGAACGATTGGTCTATAATTATCTAAAGGTGACTATTCGACATGCCTTAGGACAGCATAGCATTATTCCTTCTTTAGATTTTGATCAAGAAATGAGTTTTAGTCAACTTCCTTCCTTTTCTAATTCTCAAGAAAGAAGTCAAGTACAGGCATCAAATAATAGTGAAGGTACTAGTAGTAGTGGATATACCAAACAAACCAATCAATTAGAAGCTTCTAATCTTAAAAATTGGCGAAAACTCTATGATGGTGTTGAACTATTTGATGAAAAAAGCAATGATCCTGATGCACCAGATGGGTCTATAACGATAGAAAGTAATTGGTCTAATTCTCCAGAATTAGACGATGCACAGAAGAGTTTTTCTTCTCCGCAAACAAAACCTTACCAACTACATTCTAGATATATTGTTAGTCCTCTGAAATCTGGATTTGTCCTTATTGATCAACAGGCAGCACATGAACGGATACTTTATGAAAAATACCTCGTCTTATTAGGTAAAAGTGATTCCGTCACTCAAAAGCAGCTATTCCCAAAGAATATAACCGTACCCACAGCAGACATTCCTATATTAAAGGATATGCTACCAAATATCAATCAACTAGGTTTTGATATTCAAGAATTTGGTCAAGATGCATTTGTCGTACATGGGATACCTGCCGACTGGCAAGGTCAAATGGATGAACAAACAGTAATTGAACAATTGATTGAACAATATAAAGCCAATCTTGATTTAGATATAGGAATATTAGAAAATATTGCACAATCTATGTCCAGACAAGGATCTATTAAAAAAGGCCAATCCTTGACGGAACCAGAGATGCGGCAATTGATAGACCAATTATTTGCTTGCGAAATTCCTTATAAGAGCCCAACTGGCGGTAATTGTTTTATTACGTTTGAATTAGACGATTTGGAGCGTCAGTTTAATGGATAGATATATTTAGAAGTCAGAACGCTGCGCTGTCAGAGGTCAGATCGCTTCGCTGTCAGATACCAGCATGGTTTGAACACTAGACTCTCAGACACTAGAGCAGGTCAACATCATAAGTCTGACGTCTGACAGTTCCGGAGGAAACAGTCTGACCTCTGACTTCTGAAAAGAATAGGTTAAACACCAAATATATGTTTAGAATAACAGAAGTTGTCAAGCAACTATTAATCATAAATGGTTTATTTTTTGTTGCCAAATTAGCATTTGACGAAGGAATTTTCGATATTATTGATATGGATCTGTTGGCTTTATTCTATCCAGAATCAGACAACTTTAGACCCTATCAGATTGTTACTCATTTTTTCATGCATGGCAGTGTGACACATATTTTCTTTAATATGTTTGCTTTGGCGATGTTTGGAAGTGCCTTAGAAGCACTATGGGGACCTAAACGCTTCCTTATTTTCTATATCATTTGCGCGATGGGTGGAGCAATCGTTCATACTTTATTCAATTATTATGACTTTAGTGTGATTCGTAGTGGAATAGATGCCTTTCAGGCGGCTCCGTCTTATGAACAGTTCGTAGGTTTGTTAGAAGAACATAGCGTTTTCAGAAATTATCTAACGCCTCAGGGACAATCATACGTCAATAGTTTAGGTGATAGTTTAAATAATGGCGAATCAGGCGCAGGCGCAGCAGCCGTAACAGCTCTAAATGACATCTACACCATGTATGTGAATAACAATGCGGCGGTAGGTGCATCCGGAGCGATCTATGGCTTACTACTGGGATTTGGCATGTTATTTCCTAATGTAGAGTTGATGCTTATTTTCTTGCCAATTCCCATTAAAGCGAAGTATTTTATTCCTATATTAATGGTCGTAGAATTGTTCTTAGGTATTGGCCAATTTTCATGGGATAATATCGCACATTTTGCCCACTTAGGAGGCGCCTTATTTGGCTTCTTAATGGTGCTATATTGGAAAAAGACAGGCGTAGGTTTAAGATAAAAGATACGTTTGAATACACTGTAATAAAAGTAGATTAAAGTGTTAATAGCCGTTCCGCTAGGTCAACATCTGGGCGGGAGGCCCGACAAAAATACCGGAGGGATTATTTTTGTCTAGGGTTTTTGGTTCTTTTTTGCCGATGCAAAAAGAACAATGTTTTTTTTAGAAAACTTAGTTTACGGTGTATTGAATATCAAATATTAAAATTAGTTTCATTTTCAGGAATTATGGTTGATTCTATACTAAATGATGTAAAGAAGGAATTTTCTCATGGTAATATGATTACTCGTATTATCATTGTGAACGTCGCCTTGTTCATGCTACTCAACTTAGTGAAGCTACTCCTGTATTTTGCAAGCGGCGGGGTATTACCAGAAGCCTATGATACGTTTAGGAATTTCTTTTTGATCTCCTCTGATTGGCAACATACCTTGACGCATCCATGGTCATTAATTACCAGCATGTTTATGCATGAGGGGGTCTTTCATATTTTATTCAATATGCTGTTCTTGTATTGGTTCGGCAAAATCGTAGGAGATTTAATTGGAGATGAAAAAATTCTGCCTATTTATTTATTGGGAGGATTAGCGGGTATGGTTGCCTATTTTTTATCGGCTAATATTATGCCTTTTGGAGAATTAGGTGGTAGATATGCCTTAGGTGCCTCTGCCGCAGTAATGGCGATTGTAGTCGCCTCTGGTATGATTGCTCCTAACTATATTATGCACTTACTATTTCTAGGCGCAGTCAAACTAAAATATATCGTAACGGCATTAGTCTTTATTGATATGATCAGCTTAGCTAATAATGTCAATACAGGTGGACACTTTGCTCACTTAGGCGGTGCCTTATTTGGTTTGTTTTATATCCTACGCCTAAGGGAAGGGAACGACCTCGCCGTACCTGTCAATAATATGATTGATAAAATTCGGAATTTCTTTAAAGGAACTCCACAAAAGAAAGCCAGTCGAAAAGGACCAAGAATGGTCTATAAAAACACTTCTAAACAAGCCCGCAAGCGAGCAAAAGGCAGTGCAGCAAGTGATAGTCCGCTGCAATCTCACCAAGAAAAAATTGATTCCATCTTAGAAAAAATCAAGCAATCTGGTATGGAAAGTCTTTCTGAAGAAGAAAAAGACTTTTTGTTTAATGCTAGTAAGAAGTAGGAAAGAACAGAGAGTAGAGAGCAGAGAATAGAGACAGATTGCGTTTAAAAAATGACGAAATTTTGTTATTTCTGGATCGAAATACGTCTCTACTCTCTCTTCTCTGCTCTCTGTTCTAATTCAATGTCCAGTATAGTCTATAAATATGTTCCTATTTCCATATATTCATCTGATTATCAGTTTTTTAACACTATTTCGTCTTTAATGATATTTTTTTCTATTTAAACGTTCTTTTTACTCGCCTTTTCTTTCTTTTGGTTTAAAAACCCCTTTATTTTGCGGCTTAATTCTAATTAGAGTAGTTATCCCCCATTCTAAATTCTACCTACATGTCCGTAGAACTCTAAAAGAATTAATACGTTAACAAGGTAAGCGCAAATAAATATTAATAATCCATGAGTAAGACCACTCAAGAAAAAGAAGAAGTAACGATCAAATTTGCAGGAGATTCTGGAGATGGGATGCAATTGACCGGTACTTTATTTACCAATGATACCGCTTTAACAGGAAGTGACTTGGCGACTTTTCCTGATTTCCCTGCGGAAATTAGAGC
>CALJIY010000238.1 GCA_937973945.1 uncultured Saprospiraceae bacterium
CTTTGTATTCTTTTACATGATGAGGAAATTCTTCTTCATAAAATGGATATGCAATTCCTTCTATTGTGATTTCGAAACCTTCACTATCCATTCCAGATATTTGATTACCTACACCTTTAATTTCGATGGACTCTGGAGAGATGACTTTTAGATTTTCAATAGTTCTTGTAGATAGCAATTTATCTTCTGAATCATCAAACGCTAATGCAATTCCTTTTTTTTTGCAGTAAGATTTTATAAACTCATAATTGACTCT
The DNA here is from genome assembly GCA_937973945.1 of uncultured Saprospiraceae bacterium. Taxonomy (GTDB): domain Bacteria; phylum Bacteroidota; class Bacteroidia; order Chitinophagales; family Saprospiraceae; genus JAFMDF01. The sequence continues at coordinate 257 of CALJIY010000238.1, forward strand.
GTTATTAGAATTGACTATTTTCCCAAAAACTATTCCCATTGCCGAGTCTGCTTTCTCGAATTTTGTTTCTCCAATTATTTCCTCATCTAATATTATTTTGTAGGACTTATTCATCTTACTTAAATTAAACTTTTATCATTATCTAATAAATCCTGTTTTATTTCACTCATTTAAAAGATTTATGATGTATGATTTCTGAACTATGATGTATGATTTTTCATAGCCAATCACTCCCCCCCAAACGCCTTCAACACCTCCCGTGTCAAATCCCATCGATTAAACCCCTGTCGCCCATAATCCAAGCCCCGCCGAACGATCACCAAATCATGCGAAGGCACCACAATCACATACTGCCCACGATTCCCTGCCGTAGAATAAGCATCCTTAGGAACATCCGTTCGATCATCAGGCACCAACCACCATTGGCCGCCATAGAAATTACCAATAGTAGCAGTTGAAGGCGCAGGCGTTCGCACAAAATCAATCCACTCCTCAGAAAGTAAACGCTTTCCATCCCACATTCCTTTATTCAAATAAAGCAAACCAAAACGCGCCAAATCTCTAGCATTCGTATATACTTGACTACTCAGTACAAAATCGCCAAAACGATCCGTACTTAGGAAAGTGTTGCGCATCCCTATTTTATCTAATAAAGCTTTGCGTGGAAATTCTGCATAAGTCTGTTCATCACCCAAAGCTTTTTTCATAGCCAATATTGCCAAAATCGTATCATAGTTTTCATAATCCCAAGAAGTGCCAGGCTTTCTGATTAAGCCTCTGTTCAAAGCACCGTTGGCAATGCTCGCGCCTGCCCAATACGCTAGACCTGAACCTGTTGCATATTCCATCCGTCGGCTATCTACGGTATATAAACCGCTTGACATATTTAGCACCTGTCTTAAGGTAATATCGTTCCGAGGATCTGTTTCAGGGGAAGATTGTTTCGGCAAATACGTCAAACCTAATGGCTCGTCCAATTGCATTTTACCTTGATCGACTAGCATTCCAATCAAAGTAGCGCCTATACTTTTTGCGGTTGACCAAGTTCTAGTTTTAGTACTTTGATCGAATCCGTCTGCGTATTTTTCTACAATAATATCTCCTTTATGGACGACCAATAGACTGATCGTTGTCTGTTCGGGTGTCGCCCTATTAAAAGACCAATCTATTGCCGCATTTAGTTTATCCGCATCAATGGTTTTTGATAGCTTAACTTTCTTCTTAATCAAATCCCCATTCGGCCAAGCGATGTTGGCAGCGTTGCCTTTTAGTAAAGGCAATTTCTGAATAGGCAAACTATCCACAAATTCAAAAGTTTGATCAGGTGGCAACATCACACAGCCAATCCCTTCCCGAAAGACGGCTCGCATCACGGGCGTTCCGCCAGGTACCCCAATCGCTACCCTTTTTCTATTCCAATCAATTGTATAATCCCCACCTGTTGCCGAACCTATGGGTTGCTTTAAATATTTTAGTTCTTGATCGTATACTTGTTCTAGGGTCCTATTCGAAGTAAATAATCCATTGCAAGTGAGTATGGCTTGTACACCATTTTGGATCATGTTTCTGTTGGACTTGAAATAGTCGTAGGTTTCTTGTTGTTGGGCTTGAAGAGGAAGCAGATAAAATAGAATGCTTGTTAGTAGGAGTGTTTGTCTCATGTTTTTAAATAATGGAGAGTGGAGAATACTAATTGATTTGAGTATAAAACTAAGTTGAGGCAGGCAATTAATTGATCCGATCACTTTCACAGGCTGACCTCTAATTCAATATTTTGCAAATTCGCTTTTTCAGATCATTGATTTGCAGATACTCAGATATGCCAAATCTTGAAGATTTGGCATATCTAGATCATTGTCGGTTAGCCTATTACAGGTGATCGGATCAATTGATTTGGACTTGCCCCTGAATTGTTTTACGCTCAATTGACTTACATCAGCTTTTCAAATTTTTAGCGGATAAAAAAATCATAAATTTTACATCATAAATCATATATCCATCTAGTTCAAAGCTTGATAGATATATGTTTTATGATGTATAAAATCTGTACTGCTCGACTGCCGTTTCGGGCGAGCGGGTTTATGATTTGCTAATCAATACACTAAGCCTTTTTATAGGCGGGCTTATATTCCTTCTTATCAATAATAATCTTAGCAATAATTTCCTTCATAATTTCAGAGGTACCACCATAAATTGGTAATACTCGCACATCTCGATGGATACGACCAATTGGATATTCTTCCATGAAACCATAACCGCCAAACATTTGTAGACAATCATATACGACCTTATTGATCAGATCACTTGTCTTTAATTTTAGCATTGAGCATTCTTTTACAACATGCTCACCTTGTGCAAGTCTATAACTAGTATGATTCATAAATGATCGCCATGCTTCGATTTCTGTGGCCATATCTGCTACTCGATGTCTCAATACTTGCAGTTTATTAATAGGCTTTCCAAACGCGCTTCGTTCAGAAATGTATTGTAAGGTAATGTCCAAAACATATTGCATTAAGCCCATGTTTGTTTGAGCTAAAGTCAGGCGTTCCACTTGAAGACTTTCCATCATATAATAGAAACCTTTCCCTTCTTCCCCTAACAAATTAGCGACTGGTACCTTGACATTACTAAAAGCTAATTCGGCAGTATCAGAACATCTAATACCGACCTTGTCCAACTTAGTACGTGTCACGCCTTCACTATCTAAATCAATCACCATCATGGAAATGCCTTTTTCCGTTTTGACGGCCGTCACACAATAGTCCCCATAAACACCATTAGAAATAAAGGTCTTGGAGCCATTCACAATATAATGATCGCCTTTCAATTCTGCTGTTGTCCGCAATGCTCTTAAATCCGAACCCGCACCTGGCTCCGTCATTCCTAAAGAGCCGATTAACTCCCCTGCTACACTCGGAACTAAATATTTCTCTTTTATAAAAGGAGAACCAGCATGAGATAAATAATTCATGGCCAAATAGGCGTGCGCTGAAATTACGGTAGCAAAACCACAACTACCTGTTCGACCTAACTCCTCGCACAAAATGGTGGTATACATAAAATCTAAGCCCATGCCACCATACTTTTCCTCAACTTCTAAAGATAAGAAGCCCATTTCGCCCATCTTTTTTAATACACTTCTGTCTACCTTACCCGCTTCTTCCCATGCATCGATATATGGGATGACTTCTGTTTTAAAAAAATCTTGTAGCGAGCTACGAAATAATTCATGCTCTTCATTAAAATATAAACTTTTCATTTCTTGATTTTACTGATTATGGTTAGAATAGAAATCACGCCAATTATTAATTTATTTGGCAATACCTCTGTTGTCCTTATAAAATACTAAAGTACAATATCTTTTACGCAAATATGTTCTCGAAGAATCTAAAAACTACAAATAATTTCCTAAAATGCTTAATCTTTTGTTTCTTCACCGTCAATAAACGAAATCTGAATTGACCAGTAACAAAATCAATGGAAGAATATAGAAATCCAATTATCCTTACAGCAGTAGCCTTATACATGTTCTTATGTATTGCGGTAGGTATATGGGCACTTAGACGAACCAAATCTACCCACGATTTCTTCATGGCTGGTAGGGATTTGGGGGTAATGGTGACTGCATTTGCTGTGTTTTCCAGTACATTGAGTGGTTTCGGATTTGTGGGCGGACCGGGCTTAGTT
>CALJIY010000239.1 GCA_937973945.1 uncultured Saprospiraceae bacterium
ATTCATATCACTCAAATTGATTATAATGGGCAGCGATTCTTCAAGGCCTACACAGGCATTACTCCTTTCTCACCAGTTAATTGTTTACTATCAGATTCTTTTGCGCCGATATATGATTGTGAAGGAAAAGAAGTATGTACAGAACCTTTTATATGTGATGATCTTTTCCTTCAGGAAGAGCGATCTTTTTGGACTAATCCAGATTTTTTAGCTTGTGACTGTACAGACCTTATTATGCCTGTTTGCGGTGTAGATGGAAAAACTTATAGAAATCCTTGTTATGCAGAATGTGTAGGAGTAGCCGTTGCCTTTGAAAGCGATTGTAATGATGCTCCAACTGATGGCTGCTCCGTAACCATCACTAATAATGAGTGTAGGGTCTTAAGAATATACGATGAAAATGATGTTTTATTAACCATTAAAGATGAACGACCTTCTTCGATTAGACCAAATGAGGTTTGGCAGGATACTCGTCCTTTGGCAGGGGGAGAAAGTAGGACTTATGTTTTCAAAGATGAACTTTTAGAACTAGGTCGTCAAACAGTTACTTGTGATAATCCTAATATAACCTTAGTTAATAGATTTGATGATGGTTGCACAGAGAATATTGAACCAACAGCATTAACGAATGTTGGGTGTAGCTTATTGAGGGTTTTTAATGTTAGAGGAGGGTTGATGGGTCGAGCCTTTCCTGGGGAAACTTTATTTCTAGAAAACTTAGGGGAGTATCATATACTGATGGTTAATAAGGATACCATCGGAGTAGAATTCAATCTTGGTGTTAGAGATATTGATACAGGAGGATGTCCAGATAGGACGAATTATAATAATGTTCAGATTTTTGAAGAATACTCTTGGTTAACTGATTTAATAGACCTTAATAATTGCTCGACAGAAAGCGTGGAAGTATGGCAAGCAAGAACGACTACCTACGTATGGGTAGTAGATGAAAATGGTAATGGAAAATTGTATTCAGAAAATGGACAGATACAATGCCAACCTAGTCCTACTTTCCCTATAAATTGTTTTCAAGCTTATGAATTAAGAGAATTGGTAGCGGTGTGGATTTGTGGTTCCATGGACAATTCTTCCTTTGAATGTAACACAGTTGGTTTACTAGATTTTATTTCTTGCGCACCTGATTTGAAAGAAGTCGCTGTATATCATTATCAAGGCAACAACTATGTGGTATACTTTCCAAAAGGCAACAACGCACCAGAAATATATGCGCATGGTTGCGATTCTTTTAATCGTATTTGTGAAGGAGCAGGCTGTAATGATATAATAACAGCAGGAACATTATTGCAGGTAATATATACTACCGAAAGTTGCCCAGAAGACAACGGTAACAATAGCGATGAAATATTTAAGGACTATCCTTGGATATCAGTATTAGTCAATCCTACCAATTGTTCTAATGAAAAAATAGCCGTTTATCAATCAGGTGTGTATAACTATTTATTAGTGACCAATGCCGCTGGGGTCACTACTCTTTATAATCAAGATGGACAATTCTATTGTCAAAATTCTAGTAACTATGACTGTATAGCGGCTTATAATTTAGGTGCGCCTATTAATACTTGGGAATGTACTGGAGGAAATGGCGGTTGCGCTTATGCAGAAATAATTAGACTCAATCCATGCGATCCTAAAATTATTGAAACGGCACTTTACGAATTTGATGGTAATAATTATATCGTAGCGTTTCCCGATGATTATAGTAGCGCAGTTCCTTTACCTACAACTATCAGAAATTGCACGGATGGTTCTATCTATTGTAATCAATTATTTACAGGATGTGAGGAGTTTTTCGAAAGGGCGACTAAACTAGAAGTATTAGCTAGTAGAGCAGATTGCTCCACCTGTTCGATACTTTCCGTAACAGGAGTAGCTGGAGAAATAGTTATTACAGATCAACGAATATCTTTGCCGGTCGTACCAATAGAAATCTTGGTGACTTATGTCAACAAAGCTACTAGGGTACAAGTTGCCCGTTCTTTCTCGTTTTTTTCTTCTCTTTCCATACCCGTTGAATTTGAAAATGGGAATAATGAATTTGAAGTTTATATTACTCATGAAGATGGACTAACTTGCAGCTATGATGTAACCGTTATAGAAACCGTTGTTAACCCACCTTCAACAGCTTGCAATTTATTTAGTAATATTCCGAACGGGACAGATTTATGCGAGGCTTGTTATAAAGATATTTCCGTATATGAATTTCGTGGAGAAGATTATATTGTTTATAGAGCGCAAAATCCAGACTGCCGAGAATTAGAACTACAAGTGGTGAATTGTGCTACTAATATTGGATTCTGTGTGGCAGGAAGAAATATAGGTCTTGATAGAAATTGTCCGATATTCTGGTCAGAAGCTATTTTTGTAGAAAACCTATGGACAGATGCAGGTTGTGCTACTTCTCCTGAGGAGGATTGCGCAGAAGGGTCCTTTGCTTATGAAGGAACTGTTATTGAAAATGAGTGTGGGGTCTATATCCTAACAACAGATAACCAATATCTTACAACGAATTATCCTTTACACGGTATAGGTACGAGCATATTAGTAGGAACAACTATATCTTTTAATTTTATCAACACGGCTACAGGAGATGATTTTTGTATAAATCGAGAATATGGCGGTGTTAACAGATTTGGAGAAATATCTTGTTTAAAAGTTATAAATGAACCTAGTAATACTGAGGGGGATTGCGCAGAAGGGTCTATTGCTTATGAAGGAACTGTTATTGAAAATGAATGCGGCACTTATGTTCTAACAACAGATAATCAATATATTACAATAGGTACGAGCATACCAGTAGGAACGACTATATCTTTTAATTTTATTTACGTTACTCATGAAGATGGTTCTTGTCCAAATGGACAACCTAACGCTCTTTTTGGGACAATTACTTGTATAGAGATTATAAGTGAACCTAGTAATTGTCAGAATACAGGGACTATTTTTTTTGAAAACTGTGACGACGGACGATTATTTTATTTTATTAGAACTGATGAAGGACAGGTATATGATCCTTATTTTGACGATGGTATTGACTTTACTCCAATAGATGAACAGCGGGTTAATTTTGATTTTGTAGATGCTACTTTTTCTGCCCCTTGTTCTATTGCAGAGAAAGCTATCATTATCACTTGTGTAGAAGAAATAGCAGAGAGCAATTTGGAAGGGAGTATACCAGAAAATTTTGAAGATTATGATGTAATTTATAGAATGTGTAAAGGCGACACTTTAGAATTACCATGGTTGACTAGAACCTTGTATCATGATTGTCCTGTATATTGTCCACCACCTGGTGTATGTGGCCCTCCTGGTCCTGAAGTACAGTTTGAAAAATGGAGTGGTTCCAATTTATCTTTTGATAGAGTTAATGATAAAGTGCTGTTGTATCCTACGGAAACAACTTCTTACACAGCCAATTATCCATCCTTTACCTGTCCTCCTATTAGAGATCCAAATGGACCAGCAGGACCACAAGGAGCACCTATTGTAGAAAGTACAGACATACTTACCTATTTAGTTATCGTAGAGGAAGATGCTAATTGTATACCTTCTGCTCAACCAGAAGAAACTATTTTTAATATCACGGCATGTCCTGGTGATACTATTCGGACGCCAACTCCTGCTCGAGGTCTTTGTCCATTTGGCCCATTCCCTGATCCAAGCGCAAGCGTCATTAGACTTATACGGACTTATGGACAGAATGTCCATGAATTGGTAGTACAAGGTAGCGGAGTAGTAAGATTGGAAAGTTATGTAGGGGATTGGACGGAAGGTAGCGTTACTATTGAGTGTTCGCCTAGAACGTATATTTATAATATCACTTGTCCAGATACAGGTACGACTGAAGATGCGATTTTCTCAGAATTTTCATGGTTGTCCGATATAGTAAATCCGACTGCTTGTAATGGGGAAACGATTAGTGTTTATCAATTGGGATCTTTTAAATATGTATACATAAGCTCTGCTACGGGTAGTGAACTATACTTCCAAGATGGCACTTTTTATTGTATGGATGCGCCTAACTATAATTGCCGAAATGTATATGGTTTGAGTAAAATTATAGCAACTTGGAATTGTGCGAACCTTTTACCAGAGAGTAAAGAAAGACGTAGCGACCAATCTTTAGAAACATCATTTTTCACTATAGCTCCAAATCCAACAACAGATCAATTTACTATTCAACTACCAGAGGTATCTGATAAGGAATTCCAAGTACAGGTAATAGACATGCTGGGCAGAATAGTTCATCAAAAGAAATTGGCTGCAAGGACAAGGGCAACTACAATCGACTTAGCAGATTATCAAAATGGTATTTATTATGTGGAGTTAAGAGCAACTGGAATACGAAGTGTCAAGAAGCTAGTAAAGCAGGGCTTGGAGTAGATGATTGTAAATTCTTAAGAATATAACTTATTGTGTTAGCTCTGAATTTGATTAACTAGAATTTTATCAAAATTCTAGTTAATCAAATTCGAACTAACATAATTCTTTATAATTCAAAAAACTTGATCTCAATCAAGATTTATATGGTCTTAGTATTAGATATTTGTATCATAATCAAAGTCTAAAAACATTCCAATGAAAGTGAGTAATCAAGTATTAATCGAAGATTTAAGTAAAAGAACAAAAGAGCATATAGAAAAAGCTAAAGGCTATTTACAATTAGATATAGAAAAATTAAACCAGAAAAAGACCCCTGAAAAATGGAGTTTATTAGAATGTATCGAACATTTAAACAGGTATGGGGATTTTTATATTCCAGAGATAAAGCAACATATTCAATCAGGAAAGCAGGCCACCAAAGAAACTATATTTAAAAGCGGTTGGCTAGGTAATTACTTTGCAGAAAGTATGTTACCTAAGGAGAAATTGAATAAGATGAAGACCTTCCAATCTATGAATCCTGCTGGTAGCCAATTGGGTACGGAAGTTTTAGACAAATTTATAAAGCAGCAAGAGGAATTATTAGACTTATTAGAAAAGGCTAAAACAATTGATTTATCAAAAACCAAAACAGCCATTAGTATTTCTAAATGGATAAAACTACGTTTAGGAGATACTTTTCGAGTGGTGATTTATCATAATTATCGACATATTGTGCAGTCTGACAATTGTGTAAGTAATATTTAGGTAATAGGTAAGAAGTAAAAGGTAATAAGTCAACATGCTACTACTTATTACCTTTTACCTATTACTTCTTACCTAAGAAATCTGCTTCGTCGCCTCATAAAGGCTAATAGACATCGCCATCACCACATTCATAGAAGTGATCTTACCAAACATAGGGATATGGAGACAATAATCGACCTCTTGCAGAACATCCGCTGCGATCCCAAATCTTTCTGCTCCTAGAATGAGCGCTATTTTTTGATGGACTTTAAAGTCGAAGTCGTGTAAACTTTGACTTTCGTCTGTAATTTCGATACCAATCAGCGTATACCCTTCCTCTTTTAAAATATGGGCCGCCTCTTTTGTAGAAGCTACAAGCGTAAAATGGACCGTTTTATCCGCCGTTCTAGCCGTTTTTCTAATGTTTTTATTAGGCGGTGCAGGGCAATCGCCGGTCAAATATAGCTGCTGAACACCCATAATCTCGCATATTCTGAACGCCATCCCTACATTTTCTGGGCTATGAAAGTTGTCGCAGATAACGACTATTGGAAAAGTAGTTTTTATATTTGTAGTTTCGTGATGTTTTAGCTGTTTCAAATGACAGTATTAGGAGATTTGTATATAAAAGAATAGAGAACAGAGAAGCGAGAGTAGAGACGTAATTCATTTAAAATAGACCAAAGTCCATTGTTTGTAAACGAAATATATCTCTACTCTCTATTCTCTGCTCTCTATTCTAAAACCAGTATGGTTTTGTAAAGTGTAAAAATAGAGTTTTTTTATGTGGAACCTTATAGCGAAGATTTTTTTGAAGATAGGTGGATGGAAGGTCGTTTTTCCGATACCAGATGAGTCTCAACGATGCGTAATGATAGCGGCACCTCATACCACCAATTGGGATGCTTTTTGGACTAGAGTGGCCTTTCAAGAACTAGGAATCCCTGTAAAAATTGCGATTAAAGATACTTGGACTAAAATGCCTATTATTGGTTATGTGGTAAGAGCCTGTGGGGGCTTGGGCATTAATAGAGCTCCTAAAGTGGAAGGGCAGCCAAGAAAGAGTCAAATAGAGCAGATGGCTGATTTTTTTAAAGACCATGAGCGTATTGCGATGGTGATTGCACCAGAAGGAAGTAGATCTCTTAAAAAAGAGTGGAAAATGGGCTTTTATCATGCTGCCAAGATGGCAAATGTACCAATAGCTTTTGGCTATCTGGATTATGCTAAGAAAGAAGCTGGCGTAGGTGGTGCTATTCATTTAACAGATGATGTAGCAGCAGATATGAAAAAAATAATGACCTTTTATAAAGAAATAAGTCCTAAATACAGGGAACAATTTAGTGTAGATCAACGATATGTTTAATAGGAGAAGTTTATACAACAAGTAAATTCTCTTATTTTTGTAAAATAAAGGGTCTCTGAATAGGTGTTATAGAGATCTTCCTCTATAAAGACTCTAACAAAAAAATAATTTAAAATGGGAAGAGCGTTTGAATATCGCAAGGCAAGAAAAATGAAACGTTGGTCAGCAATGGCCAAAGTGAATAGCCGAATTAGTAAAGACATTGTAATAGCTATTAAAGAAGGATCTGGTATTGCTGATCCAGACTCTAATGCTCGATTGAGAGCGGTGATGCAAAATGCAAGAAGTTTAAATGTCAATAAAACAGTTATTGAGCGAGCTATTAAAAAAGCGACGGATAAGGATACAGCTAATTATAAGGAAGCTTTATTTGAGGGCTATGCGCCACATGGGGTAGCCATTATCGTAGAGACTGCAACAGATAATAATAATCGGACAGTTGCGAATGTAAGAAGCTATTTTAATAAAGGAAATGGGAGTTTGGGAACCGCTGGTTCGGTAGCCTTTATGTTTGAGCATAATTGTCATTTCAAAATTGATAGGGGCGAGCATGACCCAGAAGAATTAGAGTTAGAATTGATTGATCATGGTGCAGAGGAAGTGTTTGTCGACGAGGGAGAAGATGATGCTCCAGATACGATTATGATTTATGGTTCTTTTGAAAATTTCGGCGCATTACAGGCTGCCTTGGAAGGGCTGAATATAGAAATTTTATCTTCAGGTTTTGAGCGTATCCCAAACGTGACGAAAGCATTGAATGCAGAGCAAGCTAAAGATGTAGAAAAGATTATTGATAAATTAGAAGAAGATGAGGATGTGATGAATGTATATCATACGATGGTATATGAGTAGGCGGACTTTTTAATAAAAATTAAATCAGTTATCGAAAAAGCCGATATCATCTATGATGGTATCGGCTTTTTGAATAGATGTGTTTATCAATTTCAAACGAGACGGTTTAATAAATTATGTCAAAATATAACGCGCGTTTTATACAAATCTACTTGTCAACACGTTGTGAGTTTTGACACTTGATCTTGACACTTTCCCTATTAGGAAACTTCATCAAGAAGATCTTCAGTATGTACATTTTCTTTAATCAATTCAATCGCCCTTGCTACTTTCCAAGGAGTACTCAAATTAATTTTCACTTCGATTCGACTTATTTTTAAGACAGAACCATAAGTATCTAATTTGGTCCTTATTACTGGAATTTGGTGTTCATTTATATATTCAAGAGGAGTTACTCCTATATTTCCTTTTCCAGTAGCTACAATACCTGATAAAGGAGACTGTTCTAGTCCAGCTTTCATAGACAGTTTATGGATTTTTTCAAGAGAAACTTCTAATCTATCTGCGGCTACTACTAGTAATAAATCTTTTGGATTTTCAAACTCTCCTAGATTTAATATAGATCCTGCTAATATATCGGCTACTTTATTTTCTGTTTTATGTTCATTAAGTTCTAGATTACCTCTTACCGCCTTAGCCACCGTTCTGATAAGGGGAAAGGCAAGACTCTTATCATAAGGTAATACCCCTAAGAGCGGCAAATTATGTTTTTCTAAAAACTTGCCAACGTAGTATTCCACCTTATCTATTTTGTCTGGCTTTACCTTATTAATAATAACACCAATAATTGGTACCTTTTCCATTTGAAAGGTAGCCAAACACAAGGAGAGCATATCAATGGTGCTACCGATTCCGCCTTCTACAATCATAATGACTCCAGCATTGATCATTTTAGCAACAACGGCATTAGATAGATTAACAATACTCCCTACACCAGGATGACCAGTTCCTTCATAAATAACTAATTCATTTTCTGCTTCTAATTGTTTGGCTGCTTGTTGTATTCTATCTGTGAAATGAAATAATTCTGGCTGATCTATAAATGCCGTAGTCGCTCCTTTACCAAGAATGACAGGACTATGAATATCTGGATGGATTGGAAAATTCATTAAGTCAGCAAATAAGATAGCATCTTTATCTACTTCAACATTTTTATAGGTTAATGATTTTTGACCGACAGGTTTGCAATAGCCCACCTTCAAACCTTTGGCTATAAAAGTGGCGACTAATCCGAGTGTAGAGGTTGTTTTCCCTACATGCTGACTAGTTGCGGCAACATATATACTTTTATATTTCATATTTTTACTAAACTACTTTATTTTTTGAGAAAAAAAAATTAGCTTTGCTATATCGCATAACACAATTACTACTACAACAAAAAAAAATCTTCCCACACAAACATCTTTTAGGTCGGTGCTATAATTTAAAGTTAATAAAAATTATCTATATATGTTGAGCCGCACTTAGTTTACATATTTGAGATATCATTATGGCCCTCTATGAAACACTAGCTACTTACTAACAAGCCGACTACCCAAACATGCCACGCGTAACATAAAGATTAAAAGTTCTTTATGAACAACTTTACCCTGAAAAACAAAATGCAAAGCTATTGTCAATAGCTTTGCATCTCTTTTTGTATAAAATATGTGAACTAGCTCAATTAAGCCTTAGCCTTCTTCTTCCTTTTTTTAGTAGAAGCAGCAGTATTCATTATTTTAGTCTGGTGATTAATAGACTCTTGGTGAATAGCTGTCAGAATTTGAGTAACAAACCCATCGCTTAATCCTTTCTCTCTACCTAATTCAATTGTTTTATTTAAAATCTCATTCCAACGACTAGTCTGTAAAATAGAGATATTATTCTTGTTCTTATATTTTCCAATATTTTGGGCTACTTTCATTCGCTGACCTAATAAAGAAAATAAATCTTTATCTATCGTATCAATCTCTTGTCTTAGATCATCAATGTGTTCTAGGTATTCTACATCATTCGTAGAAGTAGATCTGATCTTTAGGCCTTTTACTAATTTTCCGAAAACAGCTGGAGTAATTTGTTGTGCTGCATCACTCCATGCATCATCAGGAGATGGGTGAACTTCTGTCATCAAACCATCAAACTGTAGGTCCATAGATTTTTGTGCTACCGCAGCTAAGGTATCTCTTCTGCCACAGATATGACTGTTGTCACAAATAATCTGAAGGTCAGGTACTAATCTTTTTAACTCAATA
>CALJIY010000240.1 GCA_937973945.1 uncultured Saprospiraceae bacterium
GATAGAACCATTACTCGGACCTATACTTTTGAAGATGCATGTGGATTAAAAAGCTCTTGTGAACAGAAATTCGTTTTTGCACCATGTGAATGTACCGACCCTGATGTAGATAATACTATTATCTGTAATAATCTAGCCTTATTCGGTGCCTTAGACTGCGATGGGGATGGTGAAGACAACCAAACAGAATGTGATAATGATACAGACCCAAAAGATCCATGTAGCAATAGTTACACAGAAGGAGATGCTATTTGTCAAGCTATAACAGATGGAGCAACAGGATTTGATAATACAGACTGTGATGGGGGCGGCGTGAATGATGCGCAAGAATGTACAGATGGAACAGATCCAACCGATCCATGTGATGATGCTGGCGTAGATGCGGCTTATATATGTGCCAATCTATCCATTTATGGTGCCTTAGATTGTGATGGGGATGGCGAAGACAACCAAACAGAATGTGATAATGATACAGACCCAAAAGATCCATGTAGCAACAGTTACACAGATGGAGATGCAATATGCCAAGCTATAGCAGATGGAGCAACAGGATTTGATAATATAGATTGTGACGGAGGTGGCGTTAATGATGCGCAAGAATGTATGGATGGAACAGACCCAACCGATCCATGTGATGATGCAGGTGTAGATGCGGCTTATATCTGTGCGAATATAAGTATTTATGGTTCCTTAGATTGCGATGGGGATGGTGAAGACAACCAAACAGAATGTGATAATGATACAGACCCGAAAGATCCATGTAGCAATAGTTATACAGATGGAGATGCTATTTGTCAAGCTATAACAGATGGAGCAACAGGATTTGATAATATAGATTGTGACGGAGGTGGCGTTAATGATGCCCAAGAATGTATGGATGGAACAGACCCAACCGATCCATGTGATGATATTGGTTTAACTGCTCAAGACTTGTGTACTTTAGTAGAGGCTGATCCTACGGGGATCGGTGCTGAAGATTGTGACAATGGAGGAGTGTCTAATTTGTACGAATGTGAGAATGGAGGAGACCCAACTGATCCAGCAGATGATTGCCCATTCACGATTTCCATCAACATAAACAATACTTGTACCAATAATATAATTAGCTCAAGCTTATCAGCAATTATCAGGGGAAGCACTCGGAGTTTAAGCTACAGTTGGTCTGGGCCTAATTCTTTTACCGCTGAAACAGAAAATATCATAGTAACTGAACAAGGGGTCTATACCCTAAGGGTTAGTGATGTTGCTGGTTGTTTAAAGACTGTCTCTAACACCGTCATTTTCCCTCCAACACTAAGCGCTACTGTTGAAAACAATGGCCCTATTTGCGTAGGAGAGAATGCACAAATAAGTGTCAGCGTTACAGGAGGTACTGCTCCGTATAGTTATAATTGGAGTGGCCCAAATGATTTCGCTGCTAATAATCAAGGGCTAAGTGCGATGGATGAAGGAAACTATGATCTCACCATTACCGATGCGATCGGTTGTACAACTGTTGCATCCACTTATGTTAGGCATATAGCAGACTATGGTAAACCCGTTGCGATTTGTAAGGATTTAGTGCAGGTAACATTGACCAATAGAGGCACCGCTTGGGTCTGTGCGGATGCACTAGGAGATGGCTATGATACAGGTGATTGCCTAACGGATGAATTAATATATACCTTAAAGAAACAAAATTCTAATTGTGGTACCTCTCTAGGTTTTAAAGATTGTGTTGAATTTACTTGCTGCGATTTAGACTACTCTCCACTTACTGTTCTTATTAAAGTAGCCGATAAATCTGGTAATTTTAGAACTTGCGAAACAAGGATCAAATTAGAAGATAAGCACAATCCTTTGGTAGCTTTTTGCCCAGCAGATACAACGACTACTTGTTTAGATTACCATAATCTCTACGAGAAAGCTATTGCAGATTCGGTCTATTATTACTTAAATAAAGATTTTGATGAAGCTAGTTTTCTGGATGGCTGTGAAGTAAGGGTAAGCCAAAATGTGGTGGCGGATGTAGATAAATGTGGTAAGGGAGAGATCCTAAGAACTTGGACTGCCACGGATGAAGAAGGCAGAAACAGCACTTGTCTACAAACGATTACTGTACAAAATAGCTCTAGTTTTTCTGTAATCGTACCTGAAGATATTGATTACAAATGCAAGAATAGTTCTGCGCCTTATGGAGGCGAACCGATACTACATGGAAATAGTTGTGAAGAATTAGCGATGTCTTATAAAGACTATAAATACGAGACCACCACAGGGGGGACTTGCTATGAAATACGACGTATTTGGACGATTATTAATTGTTGCGTTCATTCACATGGTACTAGTTTTGAATCATCGGATGATATTTCTTTTGGGGACAACATCATACAAGATGGAGGAGATGGCTTGATAACCTATACCCAGATTATTACCATAGTAGATGAAGAGGCACCAAGGGCAGTGAATATAGACCTACCAGAATATTGTATTGAAAATAATAGTTGTAGTATGGATGTCGAGTTACCACTTGCTCCTTTCCATGACTATTGTGACGATGAACTAGACATTGAAATTATTAGTGAATTTGGTAATACTAATCTGCTTACTAATGTGCCTGCTGGTACTTATTTTGTCACTTATATTGCAAGGGATGATTGCGGTAATGAATCCAGTCTTACTAAATCTTTTACAGTGAGAGATTGTAAAAAACCAACCCCAGTCTGCTATTATGGCTTGGCTGCTAATCTTTCCGAAGATGGTCTTACTGATATATGGGCAAAAGACATTAGCTTAAAGAGTTATGATAATTGCGTTGATACGGATATGTTAGACCTCAGACTATGGCACAGCAATTTAACATTGTCTGAACCTAAAGTTTCTGAGCAGGTACAAAGTTTACCAATGAATCTTCGATTTGATTGTAATGACTTAGGTACACAGGATGTTAATCTATATGTAATAGATGCGGACGGCAATTGGGATGTGTGCAAAACTTATGTTGTTATACAAGACAATATTGGAGCTTGTGAAGATAGTGTCAATGATTCAGATAATTCAGTGGAAACGAATACTCCTACAGACAATTCTACGGAAGTAAATATGTCAGGTTTGGTAACAAACTGGAAAGACAAGGTCATAGAAAATGTGTTAATGACAACAGAGATGATTGATCAGTCGTGGAAGGCGGAGATGATGACTCTAGCGGATGGTTCCTATGATTTTGATGTAATAAAAGACCAGACTTACCTACTTCATCCATATGCCAATACCAAAATTTTAAATGGGGTATCTACATTCGATTTAGTGTTAATTAGCAAACATATACTCGGCATAGCCCCTTTTGAAATACCTTATCAATACATAGCAGCCGATATTAATCGGTCGGGAACGGTTACTGCTTATGACTTGGTTCAACTGCGTCAATTAATATTAAATATTACGGATAAATTTCCAAATAATACCTCTTGGCGGTTTGTACCTTCCGATTATGTTTTTGGAGAAAATCCACTAGAAAACACCTTAGAAGAAGCGATGACCGTAGCTCCTACTGAATCTGTAAGTTATAATTTTACAGGTATAAAAATAGGAGATATAAATGGTAATGCCAGTACTAGCGCACTACAAAATGCAGAACTAAGAACATCTGAGGAATCACTAAATTTATTGATAAGCAATCAACGAGTGACGAAAGGGAAAAGGTATGAAGTGAAAATAGAAGCTGCTTCTTTAGCCAATTTAGAAGGGATACAGTTTGCTTTGGGATTTGAGTCATTACAACTAGTAGATTTTACTGCTGGTGCAATAGACAAAGACTTTGTTAATCTCCATTATAGCGATCCTAATAGGCTACCTGTAAGTTGGAATAGAACAAGTAATTTAGAACAAATAGAATCGAACACCTTGTTTACATTACACTTTGAAGCACTAGCAAACGGGTGGCTTAAAGACTTTATTCATCTAAACAATGAGTTATTGCAGTCGGAGGTCACGGATAATACTTTAACCATCCGTTCTATCGATTTGGCTTTTTCGAATACTCTTGTACAAGATTATAAGTTGTATCAAAATGTTCCGAATCCATTTGAAAGTACAACAGCAATTAGCTTTAATTTGCCAAAAGAAGAGCAGGCAACGGTGAGTGTTCGGGATATTCGGGGTAGATTGTTATATACGATAACAAAAGTATTTCCTAAAGGATTGTCGACTGTAGCTTTTGATGCAGTCGAGCATACCGCCTCAGGTATTTTGTTATACCAAATAGAATCTGACAATTTTACAGCGGTCAAGAAAATGGTGATTCAAGATAGGTGATAATATTCTACATGCGTTGGTTGTTACTAAATGCCCATTGGTTGAAAAATCAATGGGCATTTTTCATAAATAAGAATGTCAAAATGATCTATAGATGCATTCTTCAAAGGATCTTTTTTGAAATGATAGAAAGTAGACCAACTGAAATTAGCTGTCTCCTTGATGAGTCCACAACGGTGATTGCAAATGATTTGTTAATTGTGATTTAAAATTTTGTGTTGCTAAGTAGTTCCAGTATGTTTAAAATTAAAAAATAAAATGAAACAAGTCCATTCGATTTTCAGCATCCTTCTACTTAGCTTATTCCTCCAATGTACCAATATAGAACAAGCGGACTTAGCATCCACAAAAAAGGTCAGTCTTAAAGAAGCACCTACTAAGGTATCAAACTTAAAAATTACCACACTCTCGACAATGTTGGCCAGTCAAGGAATTGGAGAATGGGGATATTCTGCTTTAGTTGAAGTGGACGGAAAGAAAATTCTTTTTGATACTGGTAGAAGGTCAGAGACCGTCTTAAAAAATGCCGAAGAACTGGGGATTGATTTGTCTGATGTAGAAGATGTTTTCTTAAGTCATAACCATGGAGATCATACTGGTGGCTTACTGACATTAAGGGAACAATTAAAAAAACAAAATGCTAAAGCAATTTCAAGAATACATGTAGGAGAGGGAATTTTTATGCAACGAATTAATTTCAGAAATAGGATGTTAGAGCTTAAAAAAGAATTGGAAGCCGATGGGGTAACATTCATCGTTTATAAAGAGACAGTAGAATTATTTCCCGGCGTCTGGATTACTGGACCTATAGAAAGAATACACCCAGAAAAAAATTATGGCGGGAGATGGAAAATAGCGACCAAAGAGGGGGCTAAAGTAGATAATATTCCAGAAGATCAATCTTTAATTATTAATACGGAAAAAGGCTTCGTTCTGGTGGCGGGCTGTGGTCATGCAGGAATTGTAAACACCTTAGCGCATGCTAAATCGAAAATTTACGACCAAAACACCCATGCGATTATTGGCGGATTCCATTTAGTCAATGCCACAGACGAAACCTTAAAATGGACGGCAGGGCATTTGAAAGAATTTGGCGTCTCTAAAATTATTGGGGCGCATTGTACGGGAATACATTCTTTATTTTCTTTGAAGACTTTATTAAACCTAGATCGAAAGGATGCCGTTGTTGGATCAATTGGGGATAGTTTTGACTTAGAAAATGGAATAAATCCAAGCATAATTGCCGGGTAGGGTAGTTGTTTTAAGTACTAGACAGGTGTTTTTATAGGAAAGTATCCTAATACACTGGTTATCAGGGAGTAGAAATTTAAACATAACTCTTTGAACTAATGTACTATATCCACGTTATATTTCTTAATCACGTGTAATTAAGACAAATACCTTAATTTTACGGCTATAAATTACTAAATTGATTTCTTTACACTAAAGAAGATTACTTTTAAAATAATATTAGATCAGCTAATTTTCTTTTTCAAAAAATAATAATGAGACTTTTTGTTGCACAACTTTCTTTCGATACAACTGAGGAAACTTTAAAAAAAACATTTGAGGCACATGGTGCGGTATCTTCAGCAGAAATAGTATATAATAAGAAAACAAAACTTTCCAGAGGATTTGGTTTCGTAGATATGGATAATGATGAAGAAGCGACCAAAGCAATGGAAGCGCTCAATGACCTAGAATTAGACGGTCGAAATATCGTTGTTAAGGTAGCGAAGCCAAAAGAATAA
>CALJIY010000241.1 GCA_937973945.1 uncultured Saprospiraceae bacterium
GCCATGAACGCAGCCACTAGTAGACCTTTCAAACCAGCAGGTAATACCTCCACAATCATCATCGGATAAGCCAATTCAGGATCTGCTAGGAGTGCGGGTGTCGCTTCGGAAATTGGCAAAATAACGATAGATCCTAAACCAACAATAATCCAAGGCCAAGTCAAAATAACGATACCTGCTACTGCAAACCACAAAGAGGCCTTGACCGCATGTTTTTCGTTTTTAGCAGAAAATAACCGTTGGGTAATATAGCCATCTCCTTGTGCTTGTCCCAACCATAAAACGCCAATTAAACAAAGAAAACCTATAAATTCTATTGGGCTAATATGCGCCATATTCGGCAGCATATCTAAGACGCCTTCGGGCGCATCTGTTCTTGCCATTATTTTTTCAGATAGACCAGTCGGTCCGCCCACCCGAAATAAAACCATAATCGCCAAAATAATAGTGCTTACCACTCCTGCTGTAAAGTGCAACATATCTAAAACCACCACGCCCCACATGCCTGAACTAATGGTGTGAATTAATGCAAATACCGTAGTCACGATTAAAGCAAACTCTGCACTCCATCCTAGCATCACTTGAGAGAATTTTAACATCGCCAACATCACCCAGCCGAGCATAAAACAGTTTTTGAAAATACCATAAAAAGCGGCTGAAAATCCCCTAAGTATAGCGGCTGATTGACCACTATATCTTAGTTCTATATATTCTGCGTCTGTTACTATTTCTGCTCTCCGCCATTGTTTGGCATAAAAAAAAACCATCATCATAATCCCCATTCCCAAATACCACCATAGCCAATTGCCATAGATCCCTTTTGACCGAACCAAGGCGGTAATCGCTAGCGGTGCATCCGTAGCAAACCAAGTAGCCGCAATAGAAGTTCCTAGCAGCCACCAAGGCAAAGACCGACCCGCAATGAAAAAGTCCGTTATATCATTGGTCTTCTTTTTCGATGCCCACAAACCAATCACAAATGCAATGGCTAAATAAATGGCAATGACGACCCAATCTGCTGTTTCTAGATTCATGATTTTTTAGTGAACGTAGCTTTGGCACGTAGTTCAAGCTTCTAGCTTGAGTAAAATAGCGAATTTTGTTACTACTCAAGCTGGAAGCTTGAGCTACGTTTGTGCTACTCAAGCTAGAAGCTTGAGCTACGGTAATTCTTATTTCATTACGGGTAACACTTCTTTTTGTAAAGCCAATAGCTCGTCGACCATCATAATTGCGCCTCGATAAGAATTGACGGTTGGCTCGATTAATATGGCTTGTATTAATTTATCTTTAGATTTTTCTGCGTAGGCCTCGACGATTAACTGATGAATACTAGCATGTAGTCGAATCGTCGCTGCTATCGCTTCTGACATCGGCTGCATTTGCACGGCTTGAATGCCATTGCCATCACAATAGGCAGGTACTTCTACCACGAACGCATCTGGTAAATTTGGAATGGCCCCGTTGTTCGGAATATTAACGGCTTCTAACCAACGTTTTTCGCCACTGACTACTGCTTCCATTATTAAAGTAGCAATTTCTCCAGATGCTTTTAAGCTTCCATCTTCATTGGTGAAAACTGTTTCTTCGGTAGAGCCAACAGGTAATAGCACTTTCTCTTTATCCTTTACCCAAGGGCGATCATAGTCTACGATATCAACAGTATATACTCCCTCTGGAACTTCCTGCTTCTCCCATGGATGTCCGTCATACGGGTCATAAAAAAACTGTAATTGAGGAATCACAAATTCTTCTGCCCATCGAATATATTCTCCGTAATGGTTAGCAGCAGGGGAGGGCCATTGGCCAAAACGGCGGAATAGAATTCTACCTAATGCTAGTTCATGCCACTTCGCTAGCCAATCGCCTTTTTGTTCGATTGCCTTTAGCTTTGGATATAGATCTTCTCCCGTTTCCTTGTGTTTGATTTCTTGAAAAAAGGTGAAGTGATTCATGCCACAAGCCTTTGTCTCTAATTGTGCTAAGGGCACGTCTATTAATTCACTAATTTGTTCCCTTCCCATAAAAACACCATGACATAAACCAACGGCTTTGATGGAGGTCAAACGCGTAATGGCTTCGCAAATTTTATGTTCCGGATTAGAGAAATTTAAGAGGTAGGCATCAGGACAAAGCTGTTCCATCGCTTTGGCTAGTTCCATGATGGACTTTATGTTTCTTAAGGCATGGAAGATACTGCCTACGCCACCATTTTCGCCGTAGACTTGTTTGAAACCGTATTTTCTTGGAATGTGAAAATCTTGGGACCAATAGATATTTCTATCTTTCTCTAAGGCGCATATTACAAAATCTGCATTTTTAATAGCCGCATCTCTATCCGTTGTGGTAACAATCGTTGCATTTCGATTTAGTTTTTGATTGACCCATTCCCCATGCTCGGCAACTACTTCCAAATGCTTGGCCTCAATATCCATCAAATGAATTTCTAATCCCTTTCGATGTAATACATCACTTAACAAAATGTCTTGTACGATGATGGGACCGAATTGTAAACTTCCTGCGCCTATGTAAGCGATTTTTGTTGACATGTTATTTTTTTTAGAACAGAGAGTAGAGAACAGAGACGTATGATTTTGTCGTACAGCTCAATTCTCCATTTTTAATTCCCAATTAATTTATCCCTAGCTATTAAAGCAGCGCCTATTATTCCAGCATTGTTTTGAAATTTGGCTATTTTTATGGGGGTGTCAATAGTGAGGTGTTCTTTAAATTTTTCAAACTTTTTGCAAATCCCTCCTCCCAAGATAAAGTAATTAGGCGACAATAATTCAGTCGTATGTGCTAAGAAAAAATTAAATCGTTTACCCCATTTTTTCCAGCTTAAACCTGCTGTCTTTCTAGCATTATTACTAGCATACTGTTCTATGATTTGTCCTTTTTTGCCCAATAGTAGTCCTAATTCCATATTTGGAATTAACTGACCATTATAAAACACACCAGAGCCTAATCCTGTACCAATCGTAATTAATACCACCATTCCAGTCAATCCTCTCCCGACACCAAATTCCATCTCTGCTATTGCAGCGACATCCGCATCATTCTGCACGACAAAAGGTAAACCTGTTGTTTTTTGAAATAGGGTATCTACTTGTTGATTAATCCAAGTTGTATGCATATTCCCATGATGCAACGATTTTCCATCTTTAATGATATTGGGAAAACCACAACCAACTGGTCCAGAATAATCAAAATGAGTAATTATTTGTTGTACTGCTTGCGCGATGTGTTCGGGCGTGGCAGGTCTTGGCGTGGGTACTCGTATACGTTTACTCTGCAATATTCCCGTGTTGGTGTCTACTAGAGCCGCTTTTATACCTGTTCCGCCTATATCTATTCCTAGAATGTTTTTTCTTTTCACAAGGTATGGTTTTTACTTATCACTACTAGGAGAATGCCCAAAATATTTCTTATAGGCAGTAGAAAAATGTGTCTGATTTTTAAAGCCAACTTGATAGGTGATTTCTGTAATGGTCCTATCTGCTTGGCCTAATAATTTTTTTGCTTCCTGTAATCGAAAATGCAGAATCATATCAGATGGAGATTGATTGGTCAATGCTTTAACCTTTCTAAACACCTGTGTTCGACTTAAGTGAAGGGCCTCACATAATTGGGGCAATGCAAAAGTATCTTCTTGATAATGCGCTTCAATGATTCTATAAATCTTTTGGATAAATTGATGCTCTACGGGTACCGTCTCTGGCAGACTTTGATGTTGCGCATAAAAGGCTTGAATTTTTTGCTTCTTTTCAATAATATGCTTTAATCTAATAAGCAATTCCTTTCGATCAAATGGCTTTGTTAGGTACGCATCTGCGCCATTTTGCAAGCCTAAAAGTTTATCTCCATGGCTCGCCTTTGCTGTTAATACAATAATCGGAATATGACTGGTTTTTTCTTCTTTCTTTAAGAAATCACACACTTCAAAACCATCCATGATGGGCATCATTATATCGGAGATGATAATATCAGGAATTAGTTCTTGTGCTTTTTCTATTCCAATTTTACCATTTTGGGCGATCACTAATTGATACTGTTCTTGTAAAATACTTTTTAGATAATGGACGACATCTTCGTTATCTTCAATGATTAATAAGAGTGGTAAATCTTTATTTGGATTAATTTCTTTTTGTTTTTCATGGAGTAAAATAGGAGGTCCTTCTAATGGGCTGTCTATAGGCCTTGCTTGTAAGATTGCTTTTTGTTGAATAGGTAGTTGGATAGTAAACTGCGTACCTTTTTGCATTTCACTTTCTACATTAATTTGTCCATCCAATAAGCCAACTAATTCTTTCACTAAGGTCAGTCCAATACCTGTTCCTTCTCCTAACCTAGTCGTAGAATTATCAGCTTGATAAAAGCGGTCAAATATTTTTGATAGTTCTGCTTGGTCAATACCAATTCCATCATCTTTAATCTGTATGCTTAGTGTCGCAGGGAGATGTTCTTCTATTGCTTCTTTTTGTAATACGCTTACTATAATATTTCCATTTTGATTAGTAAATTTTAAAGCGTTGGCTAGAAGATTGCTGAGGATTCTATTCAGAAAATTTGGTTCATAGTCCATTATGATTTCAGAATGGTCCGTATGAAAGGCCAACTGTCTATTTTGAGTACTTGCATAACTTTGGTAGGAAGCTACCAAATATTTTAGATATACGATTATATCTCCCTTTACAAAACTAGGTGTTAATTGACCAGCTTCTAGTTTTGATAGGTCTAACATCTGGTTGACCAAGTTCAATAAATTATGGCTATTCTTCTTTATTAATACCCTTGTTTCTTTTTGTTTAATCTGATCGGCCATACCAGATATAACGGTTAGGGGCGTACGGAATTCATGGGTAATATTGGTGTATAATCTGGTCTTAAATTGATTTAATTCTTTTAAACGATTCGCCTCATGTTCGACTAAACGTTTCTTGACCAGAAATTGATTGAGCCAATATAATAAGCCTACTGTAATAAGAAAATAGCATAAATAAGCCCAAGTAGTTTGATAAAAGGGGGGGGCAATAGTAACAGGTAGTTGCAGTTCTTTTGCCTCTTTCTGAAATCTAATTTTTGCTTTAAACAAGTAGTCGCCTGGAGGCAGTTTATTATAAATAGCAAAATTTCGATTGTCTGCAGGAATCACCCAATCTTCGTCTACGCCTTCTAGCTGGTAGGTTAATTGATTCTTCGCCTGATTGGAAAAGGCCATTGGCGAAAAGCTTAAATACAAAGAGTTTTCTGTATGACTTAATGATAAGGTTTGTGATGCATCAATAAGATGATTTTTATCATTCACTTTTACACTAGTAAAACTTAATCGAGTCGATTGCAATGTTTGTAAAACAGCATCAGGATCGTACTTGAAGAAGCCATCTTCTTTTCCTAACAAGATGGTTCCATCTGGAAGGGAGTAAACCCCATTGTAAAAGAAAAATTCTTTATATAAACCATTGTCTGCCCCAAAATGAATGAAATTGTTATGTGTTGTATTCAAATGAAATAGACCATTCTGAGTCGTACACCATAGTCGATCTTTAGCATCTAAAAATACCTTATCTATTGGGACAATTGGAGTATTTGAATAATGATCGATTGATTCCAATTCTTGGGTTGCTAGATTTAGACATTTTAAAACGTAGGTTCCCATCCATAATTTCCCATTTTTTTCTTGTATAGATCGAATGTTAAATTCGTTTGTATTCGGGTAATTGCTAAATGTCGACTTTTCGTAATCGAAACTAAGTAAGCCCCGATTGGTCCCAATATAAAATAAGGAACGATCTGCCTGTTTGACAATACATTGAAACCCACCTTGACTTTTCGTGCTTACTTCGGGTTTAAACACTTCTACCTTTCCTGTTGCTATATGCAGATGAAATAACTCTGCACTACCAGTGATACCCCAAAGATGTCCAGGTTCAGGTTCTATTAATCCTAGTATATTCTTTTTTTGAATATCGTATTTTTCTACATCGGGGGAAGTATAAGGTTTTAATACCGACTGCTGAGGATCTAGTTTTAGAAGAGACGGACGAAGGACCACTTTTTCTTTAGCGCCTCCTCTTGAATGTCCACCTGCTACCCAAACGGTTCCGTTCTGCATTTTTAGCAAGTCATTATACACTTGATATTTTCCTTCAAAGCCTTCTAGTGGGAGTACCTGTTGAATACGACCTTCCATATTTAGCTGGTATAAGCCATCTATTCCTTTTCCAATGGCTAATAAATTTTTAGTTGCTGGAAGTAATATAAAATCCTTTATTGCAAAAGGGGTTGCCTCATTTTTTTGTCGATTTTGGAAGGGATAAAAAATGAAATTCTGGAAGGCAGGATCCAGATAATGAATGCCCTTTTCTTCCATGAAAAACCAAATCCTATTGGTACGATCTTTATATAATTTATAACCCGCCGTGCCAATAATAGAATTTTGTTGTGCTGACTCTGGTTGAAAGAAGGAAAACTTTTGAGTAGGTATATGAAATATCCCCACACCATTGTCTTTACTAGTTAACCATAGTTCTGTCTCTGATTTATACGTTACACCTGTTATGATATTTTTAGCAAAATTGAGCGCTTTCCAAGCAGACTGATTCGGTAAAAAGTAATTCCAGGAATGATTTTTTTTGTCAAACCTAACTAGTCCAGCGCCATAGGTTCCCAACCAAATAGCATTGGCATCGAACATTGCTAAACTTTGTATTCCTGTACCTTTTGTACCGGGATGGGTAGAGGGAAAGTGTTGCAGCTTTTCGGTATTCTTCTCAAAACGATATAGGCCATTATTAGCGGCCAACCATAAAACATTCGTATCCGCTATATCTTCAATAATATCAATTACAGAGTTTTGGGTGAATTTAGACTCAATGCTAGATACCTGTTCATTTAAATTATATCGTTTAAATGTTTCTTGCTTGGGATCAAATCGTAAGAAGCCTTCATCAAAAGCACCTATCCATAGCATACCCTGGCTACCTTGATAGATTTTCATTACCGCCTCTATGGTACTATTATTATCTAATTTAGGATAAGGGTAATTTTTAAATACCTCGGTCTTAGGATCAAAACGGCATAAATTGCCGTGATGCGACACAATCCAGATAAACCCTTCTTTATCTTCTAATAAATTGGTAATTAAGGTGCCCGAAATGCTTAAAGAGTCATTATTATCAGGTAGGAAATTTCTAAACTCTATGCCATCCCACCTGGATAGGCCCGTATGGGTGGCAAACCACATAAATCCACTACTATCTAATAGGCCTCCATGAACTAGGTTGTTTGCTAAGCCATCTTCCTCTGTTAAATGTTGGAATTGATAAGGTTGCTGTAGATACGTCTGCTGCCCAATTAGTTGAGAACCAATTAGTAAACTATATAAAAGGAGATAGATGTATCTTGTGTTTTTCATTTTCTCTATAGTAGTAGTTGTGCTCTGTAAATCTATATTTGACGTTGACTCTTCTTTTTCCATTGCTGAAAAAGAAGCAAAAAAGCTAGTCCAAAAAAACTCGCTCCGCTCAAACAGTTTTTGGACGGGCCACCCGCCCAGACGTTGACCCAGCAGTGCTTTTTCAAAAATTGATAAAACTTAGTTTGCAGATGTAACAATGCTGTATCGTAATTATTTGCAGTGTTTTTACGTTAATACAATATTAGTATAACTTTTAGGTATTTCAAAATGTATAATTTCTACATTTGTGTGGTAAATACTTTAATACTACATTTGACAAGATAAACAGGCTACTAGTCTAGAACCAACTATGAATAAAACGGCTTTGCAAATATATGAGGAAAGAACGCCAGAAGATGCATTACTTGAAATACTAGGTAATACAACTATCGCGATTACGAACGTTGCTCCTTATGAAGTTTGTTCCACTGGAGATATGGTCTTTGCTTTAAACCAAAAGGCATTAGACCATGCACTGTCAAATGGGGCTTCCCTGATTGTTGTACCAAAAAAATTAACCCTACCTGATCTATCTGTAAATAAAGAGATCGCTATTATTTTAAGTGCGAATATAGGGGTATCTCATGCCCGCCTAAAGCAAAAGTATGCCGATCATGACTATAGTCTAACAGGGTGGGAGGCGATTCACTCCTCTGCCATCATTCACGATAGTGTTCAACTACCAACAGGTATTAGAATTGGTCCAAATGTGGTAATTGAAAAAGACGTTCGTCTAGGCACCAATTGTGTAATGATGGCCAATGCAGTGGTACAGCATGGTGCTGTTATTGGAGATAATACGATCATTCATACAGGAACGACTATTGGGTGGAATTGTGAGATCGGTAAGGATTGCATCATTCTCTCTAATTCCGTAATCGGCGGGGAGGGCTTTGGCTATTCTCAAGATCAACATTTTAACCATCATCATATCCCACATACGGGCAATGTCATCATAGGGGACCGAGTACAGGTGGGTTGTAATTGTACCTTTGATAGAGGCACTTATTTATCAACGACCATTGGTGATGGATGTATTTTTGATAATCAATGCCACGTTGCGCACAATGTGCAAATTGGAGAAAATTGTATCCTTGTTGCTGGTTTTGTTTGCGGCGGCTCTAGTATTATTGGCAATCGAGTAGTGGCAAGTGGCGGAACGATGATAAAAGATCATGTGACCATTTGTGATAATACCTATTTAGTTCATCGAGCAGGAGTTATTAAAGATATTAAAACGCCAGGGGTGTATGCTGGTGCACCCGTGTTACCGATGAAAGAGTATGTAAAAAGTAATGCCATTTATCGAGAATTAGGAGATTTACGAAAAATGGTCTTGGATTTGAAAAAGGAAATAAAATCACTGGAGAAAGTTCAAACTCAAGAGTCAAGTTCAAGTATCAAACTCACAAAACGTTGACAAGCAGATTTGTATAAAACTGTCGTTTTATTTTTGACATAGATTATTGAACAGTCTCAATTACTGACGAAGGAAACGGAAAAACTTTCCGACCCCAATAATTCCAAAACAAGTGAGCAAAACAATAATGGAACTGTCAAATCCAAATAAGTATTCACTTGGTAGATATTTATAATAAAAACCAATGAGTAATAATTCCCCTACGACAATAGAAAGGATCGCAAAAAAAGTAGGTACGCCACCCCAACGAACGACTGAAATAGTCACAGGAAACAAAACGGCCAATCCACCAAAGGCCAGCCTTCCCATATCATCAATTGTATCAAAAGGTTGCGCAGCAATAGCTAAACCGATTAATGCTATAATGACTACCCAAATTCGTCCAATAAAAACTTGTTGTTTTAAATCTATATCTTTTCGAAAAGGGAGCACGAAATCTCTAGTCATGATAGTGCTTAATGCCAATAATTGAGAATCTAAGGTAGACATAAAAGCGGCTAAAGCGCCGGTCATCACTAATCCAGCAAACCATTCTGAACTATGAGCCATTAACATCTTAGGCAAAATTTGGTCGGTTTCTTTTCCGACTAAATCAGGAAAACTTAAATGCCCCAGTACGCCAACGATAACGGGTAAAATGGAAATAAAGAGCGGAATCAATCCATAGAGTATTGCGGATTTTTTTAATTTATCTACATCTTTTGCTATGTAAAAGCGCATGAATATTTGTGGAAACATAGGGATACAAAATATCCAAAATATCAATAGGCTAAACCATTTTTTTGGTGGAAAAGCATTACCCACGCCCTCTCTTGAAAAAAGCGCAGGTTGTATGGCAAAGACTTTTTCATTAGCAGCCGTTAATCCACCTAAACTATTACTAATGGTAATTACTGCCACCACCATCAGCCCTATCATTAAAAGTCCTTGTTTTAAGTCTGTTTCTGCTACACTTTTCATCCCCCCAATCCATACATAGATAATGGTGAAAAAGGTCAAAAAGCTAGCCCCCCATATATAAGGAATCGTTCCTTGCGTAATGTTTTCTAAAATATATCCTGCCCCAATAATTTGTAAAGCCAAATAAGGAAAGGTAAATACGAGCATGACCGCTGCAAATGTCCAGCGCAAGGCCTTACTATTCGTTTGATGGTAAATTAATTCAGCGGGTGTAATAAAGCCGTGTATTTTTCCTAATGCCCAAATTTTTGTCCCCAAGAGGAAAAAAGAGATACAAGCAAACCCTGTACCTAAGGACATTATTATATAGTGGGCATAGCCAATTCTATAGCCTGCCCCTGCAAATCCTAAAAAATAGAAGGCACTAAAGTTAGTAGCCAAAATGGTGAAAAATAGTGCTACTGTACCTAACCCTCTATTCGCTAAAAAATAACCCTCAGGTGTATTCGCATTTTCGGCTGTTCCTCTAAGGCTACCTAAGAATACAATGGCGATATAAATAAAAAGAATAGCGTAGATCATAGTCGATTATTGCCAATGTTTTTTAGAAAACAAAAAGAAACAGAATATAAATATCAAATGAACTCCCGTAAACCAAGCGAACCAATCAGGGAATCCAAAGAAACTTAGTTTTCCTTCCCATGTTGTGAAAAGATAATCTTGAGATAGTAGGAAAATTACAATAAAAACAAGGCTCCAAAGTAGTCCAGATTTATTTTTCATGAAGTAAAATTATTGATTAGTGCTTTGGTTTCATCAATTTAATTCACACACAGGACGCAAAGCTCGCTAACTATAACTAATTGCGGTAAAATTACTTGCTCTTATGAACAAACCATCAATATTTAAGGAAAATGGGCTGATTATTATCAATAAAAGAGCCATTTAATAGAGTAATTGTGAGAATTCAGGCTGTTATAAGCTATTCTTTCCCTCAATATGTTATAATTAAACTTCGCTGTCACTTAGCTTGTTTACAAAACAACTTCTTTAGTAACAAAAAATAACAATGAGCGATAGTGTAATTAATATCAGTCCTTTAGGTTTTCCATGGAAAACCCAAGACCCCTTTTTATTCTGTGTCTATCATGCAGATGATTATCCAAAGGGCAATGCCGAATTAGGACCAGCAGCTTCTTTGGAAGGACGAAATATAGGTCAGGACTTTACGATAAAAGATGGCTGGCGAATGTATCACGGCGATAAAGTACCAGGTTTTCCTGCGCATCCTCATCGGGGTTTTGAAACCGTGACGATTGTAAAAAAAGGAACAGTAGATCATTCCGATTCTTTAGGGGCTACCGCTCGTTTTGGGAATGGAGATACCCAATGGTTGACCTCTGGTAAAGGGTTGCAACATGCAGAGATGTTTCCTTTAGTAAACCAAGATGCACCCAACCCCTTAGTGTTATTCCAACTATGGTTGAATCTACCAAAGGCTAATAAATTTGTAGAACCTCATTTTAAGATGTTATGGGCAGAAACGATTCCAGCCCTGCAACTAAAAGATGTTGCTGGTCGAGCCATTAATATTGAATTGACTGCTGGGAAAATCGGGGATGTCCAAGCTCCAGACCCAACACCAAATTCATGGGCGGCAGATCCTAAAAATGAAGTGTTAATTGCCACGATTAAGATGGAAGCTCATGCCGTATGGACGCTTCCCTTAGCGAGCGAAGGGATAGGACGATCGCTATATTTTTATGAAGGTTCGGCTGTTGAGATCGGTGGTTATGATATTCAACCCAATCATTGTGTCGACGTCAATGCAGCGCAATCTATAACTATAAAAAATGGCGACACAGCCGCTTATTTCTTAATCCTTCAGGGTCGACCAATAAAGGAGCCAGTGGTGCAACATGGGCCATTTGTGATGAATTCTCAAGAAGAAATTAAAACAGCTTTTGCGGAATATCGACGTACCCAATTTGGGGGATGGCCTTGGGATAGTATGGCACCAACCCACGCTCGATCACAGGGACGATTTGCAAAGCATGTGGATGGTCGGGTGGAGGAGAAAGCGTGATTTTCGTACACAGCTCACCGATTATCACCATACCGCTCCATCCATTCCCTAACAATAGGCCAAAGCTCTTGAGCCGCACTAGAAGATAACAAAATACGACCATGATCATAGTCTTCTAAATAACCAGCTTCCTTTGAACAATAGACTAATTGATTCAATGGATTTTTAAAGGCATCTAGGAATGATTGACAACCAGTTTTTGGTGCAACATAATTATCTCCTTTTGCGCAGACGGATAGAATGGGAATTCTAATATGCTCCATTTTTAACAAATAATCGAAGCCATCACTTCCCTTAAATTCTTTATTAATATTCCAATCATACCATTGTTTCATGGTATAATAGGTCTCGTCATGGGGACGCCCATTTTTACTAGCAGGAAAGACGCCAAATAATTTTATGATTGATTTAGTTAAAATTAAGCCAACATAAGACATCCTTGATGTAGCGGCTCCGAAAGCTTGACAACCAAAAAAAGAGATGCTTTTAATATAGTTTTTATAAGAAGGGTTTTTAATCAGAAACATGCTTAAGCAAATGCCCCCGCCACTATGGGTGATACAATGTAGATGGCTAATATTTAAGGTATGATGAAGATACTTAATTGCGGCTTTTATATCATATAAGCCTATTGTTTCAAAATTAAATTTATTAGTAGTCTTAGGACTAGCGCCGTGATTGCGCCATTCCATAATCCAACAAGTATAGCCTGTTTCCGCTAAGTATTTAGCTACGCCCAGACATATTCTTTTGTCTGAAAAAGTGCCGTGTGTTAAAAAAACGTTCGAATGATTTTGGTGGTTTGTTGATTGAATTTTCCATAAAGCAATTTGTTCGCCATCTTCTGTCTTTATCAATTCTAGTTCTTCCCTTAACATACAATTCTTGTTCAAATAGACTTTTCACTTGTGATAAAAAATAATCCACTAACTACCTAAGACGGCAAGCGCAATTGCAAGGATCCCCAACCAAAACGCGGTCACTATAATTCCAAGTACTAAACCAGTAACCGCCATCTTTCTTCCTTTTTTTCTAAACCCTTCGAGCCCTTCTGTTTTATTCTTGCCAATGGCACTAATAATAATAGCTATTACACCTGTAATAAATGCACCCAAAGGTATTAATAAAATGGACAAAAGTACCCCTAATAAACCAGCTATCATCCCTGCTAAGGCGAATCCATCAGGAGATTCCCCATCATTTTGCTGAGATTTCTTAGCTTGTTTTTTCAATTGCTTTTGAAATAATCGGAGACTAATGCGTTCTTTGAAATTAAGTTTCCGACCTAGTCTTACCTCCCAATTTTTTTTATTAAAGCTTTGATGGCTTGGGTTGGTAGACAGCTCTTTTTTGATGTTTTCTGGTGGAGTTGCAGACGACTCTACGGCAAATGTCTGAAAGGAAATAATTATTAATAGTAATAGGATGAAGTAGGAAAGATGGTTTCTCATAATTTAATAATTACATTGACTATACGGCATAAAGGGCAGATGATTTGCAACATCAATAGTTCGTCTCGTAACCTAACTAGTTAAAATCTGTTGTTAACCTTAATCCGTTGTTAAATATTTTTCAACAACGGATTAAAATTAACAACGGATTTTTATTACTTTATTTAGTTGACAAGAGTTCGTCTCTTAATCTGTTACTTGCTGTCATAATATTAAAGCTTACAAACCTGGACAACCCTATAATAGCAAAAAAAAAGACGAAATATTACGGCTTGTTACAACGCATAAAATATTTCGTCAAGATAGAAAATTAAAATTATAAGATAGAAGTTGTTTAAGAAGGATTTCTTAAACAACTTCTACTGCTCTTATTTCATAGACCCATTGATATCTGTAGCATAAGCCGTTCTCCCTTTAAGGGGCATAGCCATATTTAAGCTAGCTCTATTTTCAATAATATCGAAGAAATCACCAATATACTGAGTTGCTTCTGCTTTGCTAGCTGCATCTAAGTGGGCAATATCCTGTATCGTTTGTAATAAGTCTGCTTTTTTACTAAGCACATAATCAATAGTAGCAGCTCTTTCCTTTTTATTTTTAAAACTACCAGTGAACTGTCTTTGTAAAACCGTCTCTAAACGTAAATCTTTATCTGCTTGTGCGTATGGAGCATTGACTAAACCTGATGCGTCAAAATCATAAGGGATCGCCTGCATTTGCCCATTGGGCATTTGCACCATCTTTACATTTCTGAGGTACTTTAAACGATAATCCTCATTGCCAATCATGAATTGGAAAACAGACAATAAGTTCAACTGCTCCTTGTTATATTGTGCCAAAGGAATGCCCATCTTTTCTATTTCCTCTCCACCAATTCTTTGCGTCATTTCTTTGGTGTTTTCTAAAAGAATACCAACACGTTGGAAGGTATTACCAGTGAGAGCGTCAATATAATTCACCTTTACTATTTGTGCTTGAAAACTATTATCCGTTAATACATTGTATAATTTGTACGCCAAATATTCTTCTATTACATTATCAGTCGCCTCTTTAGAATCTGAACAATGTGTCACTAACTTGATAGATTTATATTTTGGATTTAAGCCTAAAGCTGCCAATCCTTTCTTTGAAAAATTTAATTTCAATGGCGGGAAATCACAATAGTTTCTTCTAGAGCGACCTCTAGGGCGTACCTTAATATCATAAGATATTTCATAACCACCTTTATCGACACGGATGGTCGCAGCTTGGTAATTAACGGTTTTTTTATTGGCCATTAAAGAATCAATAGCTGTTTCTATAGTGATATTCACTACTTCATCAGAAGAAAATTCCTGAAAAATACTAGAAGTAGTAGGCGTAGCTATAGACGTTGAATCATCGGTAGCCTTAAGTGTTCCATTTACTAAAAAGAAAGCTAAACAAAGGCTAAGCGTCTTTACTTTAAAACTTAAATAATTAATGGAGTTTTTCATTTATCGTGATTTGTGAGTTTTATATCAAGGACAAGATATTTTTGCTATCGTTGCATTTAAGAGAATAGAGAGCAGAGATGAGAGAATAGAGACTGAATTCGTTGAATACAATAAAACTTCGTTGTCTTTTAACCGAATCCATCTCGCTTCTCTGGTCTCGCTTCTCTGTTCTAGTAAAAGCTATCGTTGCTTTGCTAAAACAAAGATGTCTATAAATCAAGCTATTGCGCCATTTTAAAAGATGAGTTGGGATGAAATTTCGATGAATGGAGGTTTTTTGAGGTTGGGGGCAGAGGAGGAGGAGGTCTAAGTTAGGATTGTTGGAACACAGAGGCACAGAGACACGGAGTTTTAAGATACCTATGTCTAAAGGCTAAACTATAAGCTCTATAATTCTGTGACATGCTTTTCTATTATACTTCCGTCTCTCCAAATTCCAACGTATATTTGCAGCCTCAAATAAAAAATATGTATAAATTTAATATTTTAATTATTCTGTTTTTCTGTTTATTGGCTGCTCCTATTGGACTAACAGCACAACAGGGTGCTGCTTTTCGAAATGATTATCAGTATAAGATCAAAAGAACAACAGCAGTAGTCAAAGTAGACGGTACGATAGACGAGTCGGTATGGCAAGACGCTCAAAAAGCGACGAACTTCTTTTATATCACCCCCGTTGCAGAGAAACAGGTGGAAGAAAGGGATCAGACTGAAGTGATGATGACTTATGATGATCGCAATATATATATAGCTGCTATTTGTCACGGGGCAGAACCGTATCTGGTTCCATCCCTTAAGCGAGATGGCAATTCTTTTTGGGGGGGAGAAGTCTTTATGGTGTCTTTTGATCCAGGTAATGAGCGAACGACGGGCTTTGGATTTGCAACGAATTCTGCGGGGGTACAATATGATAATCAGCTTTCAGGAGATTTAGGAACTAGAAGTGGGGGCGGGAGTAATGGATTTAATACGGCTTGGAATAATAAATGGCAATGCGAGACGAAGAAGTACGGCTCTTATTTTGTAGTTGAAATGGCGATTCCATTCAAATCGCTTAGATATGGGGATAGTAAAGTATGGGGGGTTCAGTTTAACAGAGGCGTATCTTCCACGAATAGTTTTCATGCATGGACCCCTGTACCCTTACAGATTTTTGGACCAGATTTAGGATACAATGCTTCTTTGGTATGGGACGAGGTACCTAGAAAAACTAAAAGTAATATTGCCGTTATTCCTTATACGATTGCTTCTACTTTCAAAGATATTGAGGAAGGTACGCCTGCTGATAATAATTTTGATGCGGGATTAGATGCCAAAATTGCTTTGACGAGTAGTCTTAATTTGGATGTAACGATTAATCCAGATTTTTCACAGGTGGATGTTGATCGGCAGGTAACTAACCTTACGACTGTGAATATCCGATTTCCAGAGCAACGAATTTTCTTTGTAGAAAACAGTGATATTTTCTCCGATTTTGGGATTCCACCCATGCGGCCTTTCTTTTCTAGGAAAATGGGCTTACGGGATGATGGCTCCTCCATTCCCATTGGTTATGGTGCTCGAATAACAGGTAATTTGACAAAAGATACCCGTATTGGACTCATGAACCTACAAACGAAGTCGGCAGATACAGAACCAGGCAATAATTATAGTGCCTTAGCTGTCAACCATAGAATTTTTGGTAGATCAGTGGTCAAAGGATTTTTTCACAATCGAATAGGCCATACAGATGGGGAATATGATGCGGATGACTACACGAGAAATATGGGCCTCGAATTTGACTACAAGTCTAAAGATGGCTATGATAGATTTGCAGTAGGATATAGCTTATCTACTAGCGAAGGGGTTACGGATAAAAACGGATATTATCATGCGATCGCTCAATTTGGAAATGATAACTTCCGATTTTATACCAATGTATCTGGTATCGGTAAAAATTATTCCGATGATATGGGTTTTATTCAACAATTGAATCAATATGATGCCGTCGAAGATGTCGTACATCAAATAGGCTATGATCATTTATTTTCTACTATGAGCTATACTATTTATGCTAAAAACGAGAAGATCAATACGCATACCTTTAGTATATTTAATGTTGGAGATTGGGCACGAGAAGGCAATACCAATTTTAATTATAGTCTAACCGCTAGCTATAGAGTGGCCTTTGCGAATACTAGTCGGATATCGACTCAATTACGACGTACCTATCGGAAGTTGCTGTATCCTTTTACGTTCACCGAAAATCCATTAGCTGCTAGAGGCTACACTTGGCGATCTATGGAAGTGAACTATCAATCGGATGTTAGAAAAGTATTTAATTATTCTGTAGGTGGTAGTATAGGCGGTTTTTATAGTGGAAAGCGAAAGAGTGTCAATGCAGAATTTAATTATAGACGCCAGCCATGGGGCAATTTTGGGGTAGCATTCGAAGCGAATGAATTAACTTTCGACGAGAATATTGGAAATACGACTTTATTATTAATCGGACCAAAACTAGAATTTAGTTTTAATCGAGACCTATTCTGGACTACTTTTTTACAATACAATACCCAACGAGATAACTTCAATATCAACAGTCGGATACAATGGCGATTCCAACCCCTTTCGGATATTTTCCTAGTGTATACAGATAATTATGCCATTGAGCAGTGGGGCCCTAAAAATAGAGCCTTGGTGTTGAAGATTAATTATTGGTTGAATATATAGAATTGTTCTTTTTGCATTCTGCGTAAGCTTATGCCCAGAGGCATAAAGGCTTTGGAAAAAAAAGAACCAAAAACCCGAGACAAAAAGTCAGCCCATCCGTAAGCGGTTCGGGAATAAATTCCCTCATCTCCATTATTTTTGTCGGGCCTCCCGTCCAAATGTTGACAAGCTCAATTTAATTGAATGAATTGTATTTTAAAAAAGATACTATTCGCTGTATGGTCGGAATGATTTCTACCTAGAGGTAGAAAATTGAATGAGGAGCGAAGTTTTCCAAACCACTGAATAGTTCCCTCTTATGTAATGACTGCTAGTCTAAGCGAAAGAACATGCTTGAAGTGAATGCATAGCACTATTTAATAACCAAAGTTTTAATTAAAAAAACTATTTACCCAAGCTCAACACCAGCATGATTGACCACAACACCTGGTGCTCCTTTTTCTAAAATGGCTCGCATATCAGCAGGTATTGGCTTTTTATTATGTTCCTTTGGGTTTACTAAGACATAGGTTATTTGACCAGTAGCAACCAGCGTTTTGGTTTGATAATTATAGAAACCTATATCCAAAGTAAAAGAAGTATTACCCATTTTTTGTAATTGAACATGGATCGCTAATACTTCATCGAAATGGGCTGGGGCTTTCCAATTGACTGTGACGCTGACCACTTGATAATCTATACCTAAAGCATTTAATTCTTCATAACTGCCTAGCGTGACTCGGATAAATTCCGTTACTGCTATATCAATATATTCCACATACTTTCCATTGAACACTACTTTTTGTGCGTCGCATTCCGCATAACGGACTCTTAGGAGATAGCAAAATTCTTCTTTCATTGTTTTATTACTTTTTCAAAATCCTCCATTTGACTCTGATGTCCATATCTCGTGGCAGCAATAGCACAAAGGAAAGGAACCACCAAAGGTCCAATAACTGGTACGTTCATCACGATGCTAGTGAATAAGCCAAAGACGGTAGCTGCCCCAAAATGACTTTGAATACAGGTCGCACTTTTTTTAATCGTAAAATGGAATTGCTCCAGATAATTATCTAAAAAGGCGAAGCCCATATAGTATCCATACACTAGAAACATAATAGCATCTTCTAAGTAATCAGTTCCTGTGATACCACAAACTATGGAAATTAAAATATACATCAATAAGCCAGCCAGCCATTTTCGACCCATGACTTTGATCATTCTAATTTGAGCCGTAGAAAATTCTTTGAATGCTAAAACCTTATTGGTCTTTTTTAAAATATTGTTTGTTTTTACCGCAAAATGATAGATCAAAACTTCTAGGAATACGAGTAGTAAGAATTTTAGACTACCAGAAAAAAGCGGTTTATGTTTTCCTTCTATTCTTTCTTTTCCCTGTTCTAAAGATTCTTTTCCTGCTTCTAATCCGGCTTTTCCTTCTTC
The DNA here is from genome assembly GCA_937973945.1 of uncultured Saprospiraceae bacterium. Classification (GTDB taxonomy): domain Bacteria; phylum Bacteroidota; class Bacteroidia; order Chitinophagales; family Saprospiraceae; genus JAFMDF01. The sequence continues at coordinate 18,923 of CALJIY010000241.1, forward strand.
AGGAATTTGCTCCATCGCTTTTTCTAATTCTTCAATTCCTTTGTCAATACCATCTGTCGATATATTAATCTCAATGTCTCTACTTTCTCCAGGAATAAAATAATCATGTACATCTCTATAAAGGGTATACGTAAAAGCACTTGCTATAATAATAGAGAATAGTAGCACCCAAGAATGGTCTAAGAATCCCTTCCAGAGTTGATGCTTTTTTATAAAATTGGGAGTGTCGATTAAGACTTTGAAGGCTTGAGGTATTTGTGCCAAGCCTTTGCTGATGTCTACATGTGAAAAATCTAATTTCATGCTAAAATTAGTTGGTTAATTGGTATATTGTCTGGCTGATAAGGGTCTATCCTAAATCAATCTTGTATTTTGTATTTTGAGATTTGTATTTTCTCCTCAATGTCCACCCTCCGTAGGCTGCATCATTTCCTCTCCTAACAATTTAGTAACTACTGCGCCAATAGACAAACCTTGAACGATAATAGAAAAGACCACCACTACATATGTCACCGTTAAAAATAAGTCCCGAAACATATCTTCGGGAATACTCAAGGCTAAGGCAATAGAAATGCCGCCTCTCAAACCGCCCCAAGCCATGATAGTCGTGGTGTGCGGGAGGAAATCTAATCTCTTGGCGAAAAGTCTCACTGGTAATAGAAGAGAAACATATCTAGCTAATAAAACCAAGACAATCGATATTACACCAGCTGTAATATAGCCAGTTTCAAAATTAATCACTAATAATTCTAGACCGATTAATACAAATAAGAGCGCATTTAAGAGAATATCTACCAACTCCCAAAATTTGTCTACGAACTCTTCTGTCCGATTAGACATGGCGCTATCTCTGACGGTGTCATTTCCGACAATTAGACCTGCAACGACTATCGCCAAAGGAGCGGATAAATGTAAATAATGAGCTAGGACATAGCCACCCATCACACAAGCCAAAGTAATCATTACCTCTATTTCGTAATCGTCAATGGATTTTAATAATCGGAAAGTGATATAGCCAATCACAGCGCCGAATAAGATGCCACCTAGTACCTCTTGACCAAATAAAGTGATGACACTGTTGATGGTACTGCCACCATGATCTCCATGATCGCCGCCACCAGCAATACTAAAAATAGTTAAAAAGACCACTACGCCGACGCCATCATTAAATAAGGATTCTCCAACGATCTTGGTTTCTAATATTTTGGGGACACCTGCCTTTTTCATAATACCCAATACCGCTATTGGATCAGTGGGGGAGATTAGGGCGCCAAATAATAGACAATGTATAAATGCTACGGGATAGCCTAAGGCATTGAATAAGTAATAACTAAGTCCACCTACAATAAACGTAGAAGTAATGACGCCTACCGTAGCAAAAACTAAAATAGGCCATCGCTGTACTTTTAATTGATCAAAATTAGTATGCATCGCCCCTGCAAATAACAAAAAGCCTAGCATCACATCTAACAAAACTGTTTTAAAGTCAATTTGATTGATCAAGCGTTCCGCAAAATCTAATAAAGAGGGATTGACAAAACTAGTCAGAAATAAGCCCATGGTAAACACAATGGCTATGATCATTAAACCAATGGTATTCGGCAGTTTTAAAAAACGAACATTGATATACCCAAATAAGGCAGATAAAACGATTAATATAGAGGCGATGACAAATAAATCCATTTATTGTTGCTTGGTAGAGAAGTTGGAAAATCTTGAAGGGAAGGTACATCTAATTAATTGAAATAAGCGGATTGGCCTATGTTTGATGAGGTTAAACAAGAAGGTGAGGTTTATTTAAACAAAAAAGACAGTCTTCTTGGTTAAATGATAGTAATACTATAATTTTACGTAGTAAAAGATTGTTTTTTTTATTGTTACTGTACAAAATATTGTATTCTATTTTTGATCCTTTTTAATACTTTAATTTATATAAGTTAATTTAACATTATGGCATCCGTAAAAATTGATAACACCACTACTCAAACTAAAAAGACTCAAGCAAAAATCAGCCCTCAACTAGCTGTGGAATTATTAAAAGCAGGAAACAGGAGGTTCGTGAATCAAACCCCAGTCCAAAGAGATTTGCAAGCACAGGT
>CALJIY010000242.1 GCA_937973945.1 uncultured Saprospiraceae bacterium
TACAACCAATGGCTTTAATGAAAGAACAACGACTTTCTATTCTTTATAATCAGGAGGAATGGGATACCTATTTTGATAAAGATAAATGGGATAAGATTGTTTACAACCTAGTATCTAATGCTATTAAATTCACCCCTAAAGGAGGAGCTATCCAAATAAGTTTATTAAAAGAACAAGAGAATAGCAAAGACTGGTTACGGTTAGAAATTAAAGATAGCGGCTTGGGAATCGAGGAAGCGCAACTAAGTCGAATTTTTAATAGATTTTACCAAGCGGATAATACGACTACACGAGAGCAAGAAGGCACTGGAATAGGCTTGTCATTAGTAAAAGAATTGGTAGAGGTACAACAAGGCGAAATATGGGTAATAAGTAAAATAGGAAAAGGCACCTCGTTTATGCTTAAAATCCCTATTCCTGATCTGATAAGCTCCGAAGTTGCTGTTGGTAGTAATTTACAAAGTCAATTAATTATTCCTCCAATAACCGAATTGGAACCTTTATCAAATGATGCTATAGTTTCTCCTATAGAATCGACATCAGAGCGACTTAGAATATTAATCATTGAAGATAACCAAGATATGAGAGACTATATCAGAAGTTGTATCAATGAAGAGGTATACGACATTTTAGAGGCAGGTGACGGGGAGATTGGCATTGAACGAGCCATAGCGACCATCCCTGATTTAATTGTTTCGGATGTAATGATGCCTAAAAAAGATGGCTTTGAAGTGACGCAAACCATTCGAACAACGCTTAGCACTTCTCATATTCCAATAGTGTTATTAACAGCAAAAGCTTCCTTAGAGAGTCGCTTGGAAGGCTTGAAACGTGGAGCAGATGCTTATTTAAACAAACCCTTTAGTCCAGAGGAATTAATTATTCGTATTAGCAAGTTGATAGAGTTACGTCAATTATTACAACTGCGATACACGAATCAATTGAGTGAAAGCAATCAAAAAGTGGAGGAACAGTTTGCTTCTGAAGATGCTTTTTTCCAAGAATTAAGAGCGTACATTCTTGAAAATATTACTGGAACCTTGAATGGAGACATTATTGGAAAAGAATTTGGGATGAGCCGAATGCAGTTACACCGAAAAATAAAAGCGCTAACGAACCAATCCACAAGTGTATTGGTCAAGAATATTCGGCTTGAAAAAGGACTACAGTTATTAAAAGAAAAAGACCTGAATATATCAGAGATTGCCTATGAAACAGGTTTTTCCTCTCCGAATTATTTTTCCAAAATATTTAAAGAAAAATTTGGAAAAGCTCCCTCAGAAATCTAAAATCCCTTGTTTTTAGGGCGAAATGTTACAGTAAGTGTTGTTTCTGTTACACCTGTACACGTGCAAAAAGTACTTTATCCCTACCTTTACTCAATATGAAATCTACTGATTTTACCCCGTACTAACCGCAAGTATATTGAAGTTGTTTAAGAATATCCTTCAGTCCCAAACACCATATTGCAAGAATCTGAAAAAGATTTTTTTAAACCCCGTAGCTCTGCTATGCGGCTTAAAAAAATAATTCTCAGAACCTTACACTATGATCTTTGGACTCTAAATTACATTCTTAAACAACTTCATTATTTTAATAAGGCCATCCTGTAAACAACAAGTATATAGCAAATTGAACAGAGCTGACATTACAACTATTGTCCAATCCATTTTTGTGGAACATTTTGATATAATGGCTACTGCTATTATTTGGGATGATACCTTGGAAAAACTAAATGAAAACTTTCGGTTTTTAGGTTTTTTGCTAGAACTAGAGAAATTACTTCAATCTCGATTTAATGCAAAAATCTTATTAGTCGAACATATTAGTGCTATTATTCACACACCAGAAGATATTGTAACACTAATTTATGAATCCATACAGGAATCAAAAAAGTGAGTATACGAGTGCATATTCAAGATATGCTGACTGAATAAGTATACTTAATGACTAGCTATGAAAGACTGTGTTAGGAATTATAAATGATTTTGGACTACTATTGAAGGTACTTACTATGAAACACTATTTGTTAGAGGGGCCACAATAGAGTCTTTCCAATAATCACGCTATAATCCTTACATCAATAATCGCTTTATAATGACATACTATGAGATGTCTAGGGAAGGTATTATAGTTCATTACTATGAATAATTAAAGGATATAATACTGAAATACCATACTCAATATTTAATTTACAAAAATTAGCTGAGTAAAAGCGATCCTTTGGCCTCCTTTGTTTTAAATGTAACAAGGAGGTTTTTAAAATAAAAGAGGGACTATGTTTTCCCTGAAAGATAACTGCGATAATAGCAGATGGAAGTATTATGACTAATTGGGACACTACAAAAACAAATATCTTAGTAATTTAATTAACCCTCACACTAATTTAAGTCATGATCTTTCATCTGACATCGCTATGTACGATGGTCTTCTAAGACGACCTATGAGTTTTTATAAACGAACTCCAAAAAGTTAATAATTCTTTATTTTGGTTAACTAGACAAAAAGTGATTGAGCCTCCTTGTTGTATTCAAAACAAGGAGGTTTTTTATTTCAATTTATTAGTAGGTTCATTTAGTAACGACAAAACAATAACTTGAACATCTAGGACGGAATTTAAGCATCCCATCTGCTTTGCGGTTCATTCGCTTGAATGTCTTTGGACATTCACCCTACGGGTTCGCTCTTTCATCCTCATTTTCTCTTAAAAAATACTTCAGTAGCTAGGCTATGCAAGGATTTTTTAAGAAAAACTGAGAACAAAATCTTCTCGTCCAGATGACCAACTTATTATTTCGTCGTTACTTAGTATCAGCAAAGCCTTCCATTTTAAAAATAAATTAGAAATAAAGAAAGCTCCTCAAAAATGTAAATTCTTTCTCGCGTCATTCCATTCTTTACAAAAGAATCAACCTTAACATTTCCTTCAAGAATAACAACCTAATCTTTTAAAACACGGTTAAATACTTATCTTTAAACAGGTTTATTTTTCAAAATAGTTATCTTTAAACAAAGCAGCTAGCTTGTTTATGCTATACACGAAATTCCATTACCAACTTAAAATCACAGTCATGACAAAATCAATCATTCCCTTTTTACTACCCTTACTATTGATGCTGTCTTGTGTAACTGCTGAAAAAGCATTGGACAAAGGCAATCATAAGGATGCAGTCTGGAAATCATTAAGTAAATTGAAGAAAAAGCCTGATGACTCTAAGTCCAGAAAAATATTAAAAGCCGCTTATCCATTATTTCTAGATGACTATGAGCGAGAGATTGCAGATTTGAAAGAGGACCGAGATCCATTTAAGTGGGAAAAGATTCAAGAGAAGTACGAAACGATGGAAGAGGCATACACCAAAATACGGGCGATCAACACAGCTCGCAGAGCAGTTGACGCGCAGTCGTATAGGCGAGAAATATATGAAGCTAAAGAAAAAGTCTTGGAAGCTAGATATGAGGCAGGTATGGATTTATTAGCAGATAGAGATCGAAAAAGTGCAAAAAAAGCCTACGATCATTTCGAATTCATTTTGAGACGTCAAGACACCTATAAGGATACAAATCTTAGGCTAGAAGAGGCTAGAGAAATGGCTACCCTGTTTGTAGGTGTCGCTCCTATTGAGATTCCAAGTTTCCGGTATGAATTAAATGTGCTAAATTTTGAAGCGGAATTGGTAGAAGAATTACAGCGTGGCAATAATGAAGAATTTGTTCAGTTTATTGGCCTGTCAAATAGATATAATATTCCACTAGAGGAGGTAGACCATATTATAGAAATGCGCTTTTATGATTTCAATATGGGCAATACGCAAGATCGGGAACAAGTTTTCACAAGATCAAAAGATAATGTTGCTACTCAAGTAGTCACAGTTGGTGATAGTACCTTTACAACGCCAATCATTGTTGAGGCAGAAGTACATTGTTTCACTAGAGAAATAAATTCCTCTGGTAGAATGGAATTAGAAATCATTAATCAAGAGAATCGAAGACGAGAGGAGCGAGAGCGATTTGATGGCAGTCATACTTATACAGCAGCGTGGGGATATTTTACAGGAGATACTAGAGCATTAGATAATGGAGATACGGACTGCCTGAATCAAAGAAATCCGCCACCACAACCTCGTGCAGAAGAATTATTTACCGAAGTAACCATTCCAATTTACGATCAAGCACTCGACTTTTTAGAGCGCCACTATCGAAATTATTAATAAAGTTGTTTAAATAATATTGGACCTGTCCGTGAGGCAGGATGAAATCTAAGCTAACAAGTAAAGGCTTCAAAGGTAAACCACCTTTGAAGCCTTTTTTTATTGCCTAAAAAATATAGAAATGTCCGTAATTTACCATTATTTAACATTGTGTAAATTTCACACTAACATTAAGTAGGATTTTACGCTTGCTGATTGTTTTTATTGAAAAAACAGAATAAAATTTCTTTTAGATAGATAAAATGTGTTTTTAATAGAATAAAATTTATAAAAAAGCATCTAATGTTTTTATTTTAGAAATTTAACAAAAAATAAACGTTTTAGGCACAACAATCGGTTAAGTCTATTTTGTCCCATTTTAACCATTATATGTCTTCTTTTCACCTATTTTAAGCTTCTTAATAGGATCATCTTTGTAGTATCAAACTGGAAATTTTAAATCTAGAAAAGATGATTAAAATAAATTCAAATATATTCAACAGTACAAAGACTTGGATCTCTATCATGGGATTGCTAAGTGCTTGCTTGATACAGACTGTAGGCATGGCTGCTAATCCTGTAAGTATCTTTGATTTGATGAATCATCAAGAAGTACTAGAGGTAACGCTTGAAGGAGATTTTGAAACGTTAAAGACGAGTCGTCGAAGTGCAGAAGGTCAAATGGTTTCTTTAAAATTTGAAGACGCAGCAGGGGAAGAACAATCTTGGAATTTAGAAGTAACGCTTAGAGGAAATTTTAGAAGAATGCGTTGTACAGCGATGCCGCCAATGAAATTGAATTTCAAGAAAAAAGAATTGAAGGAAGCAGGCTTGGCTAAATTTGATGATATGAAATTAGTCACGCAATGCATGGAAGACGACGAATATAGCAAGGCTGCTGTTTTAAAAGAGTATTTAGCTTATAAGATATATAACGAAGTCACAGTGGAAAGCTTTAAAGTGCAGTTATTAAAGATCACTTATATAGATACAAATAGTGGTAGTAGTAGCAAACAATGGGGCTTCTTGATTGAAGATACTGCACAGATGAGAAATAGATTAGGTGCAAAAAAAACAGAACAAGAAAGAGGTTTAAAGAGAGAAGCGTTTAATCAAACTGCTTTCTACAAAACAGCTATTTTTCAATATATGATAGGGAATAGTGATTGGGATGTTACTGCTAGTAGAAATGTGAAAATGATTATTAAAGACGGAAAGACATTAATGATACCTTATGATTTTGATTTCTCTGGTTTAGTGGATGCTTCTTATGCCTTGCCAAATGCTAATTACGTAATGACTTCTGTGCAAGATAGAATATATATGGGCTTTGAGGAAGACTTAACGAATTTGGATGCTACTTTAGATTTTTATAAAACTAAGAAGGGCAAGATCAAGGAGTTAGTGAAAAATTTCAAGGTATTAAGAATGGGAGATAGAAGAAATGTGATCAATTATTTGAATGGTTTTTATGATACTATTGATACGATTCAATATAGAGCAAAGAAAGCGGCAGCTAATTCTGAACTAGTCTCAGGGATTGATTAGAGATAGGGAGATTTTAGATGTTGACAATAATGAACACAGAGTACACAGAGGAAAACTTTATTTAAAAAGATTTAACTCCGTGTGCTCTGTGCCTGCCTACGTTCCTTGGAAAGCAAGTTCTAAAAAAACGCCCAAACTCTAATTCCGAGAATCCTTTCCCCAAGCCAACTTATTCCGTATCGTTTTAGGAAAGTCCGTACCTGGCAATTGAATAAATTTAATAGAGAAATCGCATTTTCGAACCGCCAACTGATGAAGAGAAGTAATCACTTCAAATCTAGAATCCAACGTACATAGAAAGTTTTCTGCTCGCCCTTCTATCTCAAAAGAAACAACAGAATTATCGGAAATAACAACTGGCCTAGCATTTAAGTTATGAGGCGCAACGGGAGTAATAACAAAGTTTTCTGATCTAGGAAAGATGATTGGTCCACCACAACTCAAGGAGTAACCAGTAGAACCTGTTGGCGTCGCAATAATAACACCATCTGCCCAATAGGTATTTAGATAGGAACCATTGATATAAGTATGTATGGTCACCATAGAAGAGGTATCTCGTTTTAATAAGGTACAATCATTCAAAGCAAAAGGCATATCTCCAAAAAGTGGCTGATTAGAGTCCAAACTTAGCAAATGACGCTCATCCAAAATAAATCGCCCTTTCTTCAATAATTGAATAGCTTCTTGTATACGCTTCTTTTCTATACTTGACAGAAATCCAAGTCGTCCTAAATTAATACCCATAATCGGTACATTGCTATCTCTTACGGCAGTAGCTGCCGCTAGGATCGTTCCATCCCCCCCTAAAGTAATCACACAATCGAAATGTTTTCCTAATTGAAAATCTACATACCCGTCAAATTCTCCAACATCTTGCTTGAATTCAATCGCACCAGCTAGTTGCTCTAAATAAGGCTTATAGACATAGGCATTCACCCCCTCTTCGTGGAGCAGATCAAAAAACTCCTGAACAAAAGGAATGTCTTTCTTTTTTAATAAAGTGCTATAAACTATTATTTGCATTGATTATTGTTGTCAACTATAAACGGAATCCTGTTAGTAACTTTAAATAAATGTCAATTCCTTCCTCAATTTCCTTCAAATATATGAATTCATTTGCGGTATGAGAACGGGCAGATTTTCCGCAGCCAATTTTAATAGTCGTAAATGGTAATAATGCTTGATCGGATAAGGTAGGAGAGCCATAATGTGCTAAGCCCATCGCCTTGCCTTTTAATACAAAAGGATGGTCGAGTGCAATTTTGGAAGAGTTTAATCTAAAAGAACGAGCTGTTAACTTAGATTCTGTATGTTCTTGAATAATATGAAACACTTCTTCGTTGCTATACTCTTCATTCGTTCTGATGTCTATGACAAAAGTACAGGTATCTGGAACGACATTATGCTGGGTTCCAGCAGCTATTTGCGTAACGGTCATTTTTGTTTTCCCTAATACTTCGGAAGTCTTTTTAAATTCATAGTTCTTCAACCAATCAATGTCTTTCAATGCGATGTATAATGCATTTATACCTTCCTCTCTTGCAGCATGTCCAGATTCTCCCTTCGCTTCTCCATCTACTACCATTAAGCCTTTTTCTGCGATAGCCATACGCATTTGAGTAGGTTCTCCAATGATACCCAATGCAATAGGAGCTATTTGATCTCTTACGGCTGCAATACCATTAGGTCCAGAAATTTCTTCTTCTGCTGAAGCAACTAACATTAAATTATAGGGCAGATCTTGTTCATATAAATGTAAGAAGGTAGCTATCAATGCCACTAAGGAACCGCCTGCATCATTACTCCCAAGCCCAAATAATTTGCCATCACTAATTTCTGGGTGAAAAGGATCTTTGGTATAGCCACTAGCAGGTTTTACGGTATCATGATGAGAATTCAGTAAGATAGTTGGCTTGCCTAATGACCAATGCTTTGACTGTACAATAATATTATTACCTATTCTTTGAGGATGGAGTCCCTTTTTTTTGAAAAACAATTCTATTATATCTCCCGTGTCTTGCTCTTGTCTAGATAATGAAGGCGTACTAATTAATTTCGTTAATAGCGTTATGGATTCTTCTTTTATCCTAGTATTTATAGGCATAATTTTGTTCCTTTTATGTCTGTACTTTCTAAGGCATGAATACCCGCAATATATACATTTTCTACTCCATTTTGCATCGCAAAAAACGCCCCATCCATTTTCGGAATCATACCAGCAGAAATAACCCCTGCTTTTTTATAGGCTTGAAATTGCTCGGCATTAATACTTGGAATAACAGAGCTGTCATCTTCAGGATCGCTTAATACACCATCCTTTTCAAAACACAAAACTAGCTTTGTTTGAAAATATTGGCTCATGGCTGCTGCTACCGTAGCCGCAATACTATCTGCATTGGTGTTTAGTAACTGCCCTTTCTTATCGTGTGTAATAGCGCAAAAGGTTGGCGTAAATTTAGCCTGTAATAATTGGCTAATTGCTGCTCCATTTACGGTATCAATATCTCCAACAAAGCCATAATCTATTTCTTGAACAATTCTTTTATGAGATTGGATGGCATTTAAATCTGCGCCCGACAGACCTATGGCGTTACAATTAATGGCCTGAAGTTGAGCCACAATATTTTTATTAATCAAGCCTGCATATATCATGGTCACGATTTCTAATGTTGCTGCATCTGTTACGCGACGACCATCTATCATTGTTGGCTCAATACCCAAGTTACGCATCATTTCACTAGCTCTTCTTCCGCCTCCGTGTATGAGTATTTTTTTTTCTGGTAGCTTGGCAAAATCTTGTAAGACTTTGCTTAAGATACGTTCTTTGTTGATAATGTTACCTCCTATTTTTAGGATAGTTAGGGGTGCTTTCATGCTTATCTATTGTGTATTTTTTATTGATACAATGATAGATATTTTTTCTGTTTCTTTGGGAATAATAGGGATGTTAATGTTACCGGCTCAACTCCATTTGATTCCGAACCAATTGAAAATAATGATTCCTACGCATATATAATTCTTGATGGGTCCCCTGTTCAATAATTTCGCCACCCTCGACAACTATAATATTATCTGCATTGACAACGGTATTCAAACGATGTGCAATGATCACAATCGTTCTATCATTAAAAACATCTTGAATATTATCCATTACTAACATCTCATTATAAGAATCTAGAGAATTAGTGGCTTCATCTAAAAACAGATATTTAAAATCTTTATAAATAGCTCTGGCAATTAGGATGCCTTGTTTTTGCCCCTCACTTAAACCACCGCCATGATTGCCAATAATCGTGTTATAGGTCATCGGGAGTTGCTCTATAAAAGAATGAACATTTGCAATTCTAGCGGCTCTTAATAATTTCTTTTTGTCAATTTTTTCTCCATCTGCTAATGCTATATTTCTAGCAATCGTATCGGAGAAGATATAGCCATCCTGTAAAACCGCACTACAATGGTCCCGCCAAAATCGACCTTGAATATTTTTTAAATCTACATCCCCTACGGTGATCGTTCCTTTGGTTGGCGGATAAAACCCTAGTAATAATTTTAACAAGGTACTTTTTCCACTACCACTCGAACCAACGATAGCGGTCGTTTGCCCTTCTGGTATAAGCAGATTGACCTGTTTTAAAATTTCTGGAGAATTAGGTCCATTGTAATTGAAACTAACATCTTTTAATTCTAAATCTCCATAGTCTGGTAGTACATCTAACTTATTAATTGAATCCTCTTCTAAGTCTCTACGATGAATTTCATTCATTCGCTGTACGCTTATTCGGGCATCTTCGGACATAATAGCAAATTGTACTAACTGCTCTACGGGTCCATTCAGCTGTCCTATAATATATTGAATGGCCACTAACACGCCTATAGAAAATTCATGGTTTACAACGGCACTAGCCGCAACGACCGTGATTAAAATATTTTGCGTTTCTGTAATTAAAGAAGCACCAACTCTTTGCTGCTGATTAATTTTTAAAAACTCTGTTCGTGTAACATATAATTTTGATTGTACGCGCTCCCAATCCCACCGCTTACGACGCTCTGCATTATGTAATTTTATATCTTTCATGCCGCTAATCATTTGGACCAAAGCACTCTGATTAGCGGTAGCATGTTCGAAGCGTTTTGCATCTAAATTTCGTCGCTTACCCATACAGTAATACAACCAGCAAACATATAGCGTAACGCCCACTAAAAAAATCAAAAATATCTTTACACTATAAATCAATAAAACAAGACCAAATACCGCAAAATTAGCGACAGAAAATATAGCATGAATAGCATACGAAGTGAGGAACCGTTCTATTCGTTCATTGTCTGAAATACGCTGAAGTAAATCTCCTACAAAGTGAGAATCAAAAAAACGCAATGGCATCCGAGTCAATTTGAGTATAAAGTCGGACATCAAATTAAGGTTCACCCGAACACCAATATGTACAACTATAATACCTCTAAACCACTCTGCAGCTAGTCGAGTAACAAACAAGACCATTTGGGCAATCAACACTAGCCAAATAAAATCAAGTTGCTTATTGTCTACACCAACATCAATTAATGACTGGATCAAGAAAGGGAAAATTCCTTGAAGAATGGATACTAAAAAAACACCTAAACCTAATTGTAAGAGTAGTGCTCTATATTTTTTGACTCGATCGAATAAATATCCTAAACCACTACTTTCTTCTTCTCCATCCTCTCTGTCAAAATCAGGAGTGGTTTCCAACATTAATAAGACCCCACTATCAGTTCCAAATTGCTGAGGAACGGCCCAGTGCTTTATAAAGTCTTCTTTCGTAATTTTTTCTAAACGAGTGGCAGGATTGCCAACCATTACATGGGTATCGGTAGCCTCATAAACCACTACAAAGTGATTGTTATCCCAATGAGCTATTGCAGGCAAAGGCATATCATCTGCCAATCGATCATAAGGAACGGAGGCAGCTAGCGTTTTTAAACCTATTTGTTCAGCAGCATCGCTGATGCCTAATAAGGAAACGCCATTTCTATTAAGATAGGTAAGTTCTCGTAAGTAATCTAAGGAGTAATATTGACCATGATATTTTGCAACCATACGCAGACAGGCTGCGCCACAATCCATCGAATCATATTGCTCATAAAAAGGGAAATTTTTCGACATTTTCACTAGTACGAAATCAAGTTTATTGGGGGTATTTCGTCTCTCATAATTTGTATTTAGTCATTTACTACACGGTGTATGTAACTAAACCAGTGTTTAAGAAAATAGACTTGTCTAAAGTCTACTTTCTTCCCCCTTCGTTTTAAATATTGCAACGCTTATTAATAATAGATCATGTATACCTTAATGGGATGCATGTCTCCTCAAATAGATGAACTTAATTTGGCATTTACATAAAATTAAATCGCTAATTTTATACAACTACCAAAAATCATTAGACTTTTTAAGTTTGATCTACTTAACATTAATGGAGCATATTAACGATCCTAGTACTAATTTTAGTCTAAACTAAAATAGCAGAAGCGCCATTGCACGGATATACATATATGAATTATAATAAATTGATTAACAGGTGGTTATCTTCTAGCGGTGTGCTTACTATTGCCCAACAACTATGCCGATAAACATAAATATAATGTTTTTATATTAATTGGTAGCATTGAATCTTCTTTCGGTATGTTAAATTAATTATTCGGTATTGCGTAATCGATTTATTTCTATTTGATTGTATTTGAATAAATTTTAATATCTACCCTATTGGAGGTAATCCCTTTCCTGTAATGCTTATTAATAGCAAAAGGGTGAAATCCTTAAAAAGACTTATGTTTGCTAAAAAAACGGACTGAATAATTTAACCCTTCTATGATCCCTTGCTTTATACCTTTCTCTGAATCTGTAGATCATATCCCTTTACCAGAACGATTTACTTTCCCTTTTTACTATGATCCACATCCACTGTGCATACTAGCTGCAGAAGATATCCAAAACCATATTGAAACGCAGCAAGATTGGGTGCATAATTTTGGCTTAGATCCTACTAAAGAAGGATATGTCATTGGAAAGATGTTTGGGGTGTTGGTCGTACAAAAGAAAAATCAAGAGATTGGCTATCTAGCTGCCTTTTCTGGCAAACTAGCAGATCAGAATCATCATGTGAAATTTGTTCCGCCCGTTTTTGACATATTAGCTGAAGATGGATTTTTTAATAAAGGAATGTGGGAACTAAATGCCATGAATGATCAAGTAGATCTATTAGAAGCTGCTCCTGAATATTTAGAATGTAAGCGATTGTTCGAAGAAGAGAAAGCATTAGCGACAGAAAAAATAGCGGCAGAAAAAGCAAAAGTGAGCGCTGCTAAAAGAGCTAGAAAAGTCCGTAGAAAAGAAGGAGAAGCTACGCTGAACCCAGAGGAATTAATTGAGTTAAAGAAGTCTTTAGCGATAGAAAGTCTCAGAAATAGACGAGCATTCCAAGATTACGCCGCTTATTGGGAAGATCGAGTGGCGAAGCGTCAGCAGTCTTTGGATCATTATCAGATTCCAATTACTACCTTAAAAGAAAATCGGAAAAAGAAGTCTGGAAGATTACAGCAGCAACTTCATGAAGGATATAACTTTCTAAACCAATCTGGAGAGACCAAAAATTTATTAGAAATTTTTGAACAGACTACTGTAAAAAAACCGCCTGCTGGTTCAGGGGAATGTGCTGCTCCAAAACTATTACAATATGCTTTTCAACATGATTTAAAGCCAGTGGCAATGGCAGAATTTTGGTGGGGAGAATCTTTATCAGAAATTAGAAGACACAAACAATTTTATCCTGCCTGTAGAGGAAAGTGCGAGCCTATTTTAGCACATATGCTAAAAGGGATCCAGATGGAGGAGAATCCAATGCTGACCAATCCCGCAGCAGGTAAAGAATTAGCAACGGTCTATGAAGATGAGTCAATTATCATTGTTAATAAACCGCCAGAATTTTTATCTGTTCCTGGAAAGAATATCGAGGATTCTGTATGGCTTCGCATGAAGCAGAAATTTCCTATGGCCACTGGCCCCTTAATTGTCCATCGCTTAGATATGTCTACCTCCGGATTGATGATTATTGCTAAGTCAAAGGATGTGCATAAAATGCTCCAACAGCAGTTTATTAATCGAACGATCAAGAAAAGATACATCGCTCTTTTAGATGGCATTGTAAAAGAAGATACTGGTATTATTACGCTCCCGCTGCGAGTCGATATAGATGATCGACCCAGACAAATTGTTGATTACGACCATGGTAAAAAAGCCCGCACTAATTGGCAAGTGCTAGAACGCACAGATCAACAAACGAGAATCCATTTTTTCCCAATTACTGGTCGTACCCACCAACTGCGGGTGCACGCTGCACATCCACGTGGTTTACATACGCCCATTATTGGTGATGATCTATATGGTGTTAAAGGAAAACGCTTGCATTTGCATGCGGAGTGGATTGCATTTACGCATCCTGAGACTGGGGAGTTAATGGAGGTGGAAGTGGCGGCTGGGTTTTGAGGTTGGGAGATTTTTTAGAACACTGAGTCACAGGGGCACGGAGTTTAGTGGACTGGCTTTGCAAATCATACATCATATTTCAGAAATCATACATCATAAATCTGCTAACTAAGAGAATTAGATTGGTTTATATGGTTGTAATTTTGACACAGTTCCTCGAACAGTCTTTACAAAAAAAGATGGCCGACACTTTGAAAGTGTCGATCACCTTTTCTATAACAAAATCTACTTTAATCTCTGTGTCCCCGTGTCTCTGTGCCTACCTGCGTTCCTTGGGAGGCAGGTTCTAAAAATCTCCTAACCTCTACTCCTCGGGCTTCTGCCCCTCTGGCTTCATTTGTGGAAAAAACAATACTTCTTGGATAGAACTTTGGTTCGTTAACATCATTGTTAATCGATCAATACCAATACCTAGTCCAGAAGTAGGTGGCATCCCATATTCTAGAGAACGGATAAAATCTTCGTCTAATACCATCGCTTCGTCATCGCCCCGTGCGGCTAATTTTAGCTGATCCTCAAATCGGGCTCGTTGATCGATTGGATCATTTAACTCAGAATAAGCATTTGCAATTTCTTTTCCATTTACAAACAACTCAAATCGTTCCACCAAACCTTCTTTACTTCGGTGCTTCTTAGCCAAAGGAGACATCTCCACAGGATAGTCGGTAATATAGGTTGGTTGAATTAAATTATCTTCGACTTTTTCTCCGAATATCTCATCAATTAACTTGCCTTTACCCATCGACTTATCGATTGGAATATGTAGGTCTTTACAGACTTGCTTTAGCGCAGCTTCGTCCATTTCTGATACATCAATTCCCGTATATTCTTTGATAGAATCGAACATGCTTAAACGACGATAGGGCGGTGTAAAATCAATTTCTTGATCTCCAACTTGTGCCTTCATTGTACCGTTGACTTCTTGGGCGATATAAGCAATACAATTTTCCACCATTTCCATCATCCAGATGTAATCCTTATAGGCTACGTATATCTCCATAGAGGTGAATTCTGGATTATGCGTTCGATCCATTCCTTCATTACGGAACATCTTGCCTATCTCATAGACGCCATCAAAGCCTCCTACGATTAATCGCTTTAGGTATAATTCATTTGCAATTCGCATATATAGCTTCATATCCAAGCTATTATGGTGTGTAGCAAATGGACGGGCAGCCGCACCTCCGTGAATAGGTTGTAAAATGGGCGTTTCCACTTCTAGCCAGCCTTTTTCATCGAAGAAGGTACGCATAGACTTAACTACCTTGGACCGCTTCAAGAAAATTTCTTTTACTTGTGGATTCACGGTCAAATCTACATATCGTTGACGGTATCGTAATTCTGGATCTTTAAATTCATCATAGACTTTTCCTTCCTTGTCTACTTTTACAATTGGCAAGGTCTTTAAAGATTTTCCTAAGAAAGTCAATTCGGTTACATGCAAAGTGACCTCTCCCATTTGTGTAGAAAACAAATAGCCTGATACGCCTATAAAATCTCCAATATGTAACTGCTTTACTAAAGCATTGATTGTTGTTTTTTCTTCTTCGGTTTCACCAATTGCGCCTTTCTTGATATACAACTGGATTCTACCTTCAGAGTCTTGCAATTTAGCAAATGGACCTCTTTGTCCCATAAAACGACCAGCCATTTTTACGACAGGACGTTTCTCTTGTTGAAATTCTGCCATTGCACTAGCACGCAAGCCACCGACGAAATCTTCCAAAGACATAGCCGCTTTATCTATTCCAGCATCAAATTCTACTTGCTCCGTTAAACCAAAGTCTCCTTCTAATAATGCCGCTGTTTTAAATTTGTTTTTAGGCAATACCTCCGCTATCTGTTTGGCTTTTGCTGGGCCTATTCCTTTTAAACTTTCAATTTCCTTGATTAAGTTTTGTTGAAAATCGGCTGTTGTAAAATCAGACGATTTAAAAGTAACGTCCACTTTGGCAGCAGGAAATGGGTCAATACCCAAATCTTTAATTTTTTGTAAAGAATCCCGTCGTACCTGTTCCTGTTCGCTTAACTGTTGTGACATAATTAATGTTTTCTAATCCTGATATTCTTAAACAACTTCACTTTGAGAATTAGTCTATCAAAGGGCCTATTCTCTATTGAAGGGGCAAAAATAACCTTATATAAAGACAGTTCAAAAAAATACGATACCCTGTTCTTTATTTTTGAGTGACTGTGAGTAACTCTAATTCAAATGCCAATACGGTATGAGGTGGTATTTTATCAGCAAATCCCTTTTCTCCATATGCTAAAGCAGAAGGAATTATAAATAAGGCTTTAGCACCAGGGCGCATTAATTCTAAGCCTTCATTCCACCCATCAACCATATTTCCTATATAGAATTCCATTGGTTTTCCTCGTTTATAGGAGGTATCAAAAACTTGCCCATCTAAGGTATATCCTTTATAATTAACGCTTACCCAATCTCCCCATTTAGCCATATCTCCACTTCCAGACTCAATCATTTGATAGTATAAACCAGAAGGTGTTGATTGTACTTCGATTCCTTGATCCATCACATAGTTGATAATGGTATTCTTGTCTTTTTCGGCTTGGGTGCTTGGGTTCGCTATCAGTTCAGAAGCTAACGAGAAGAGTAAATTGTCTTCATCTGCGGATTTTTTTACTTCTATTTTGGATGTTGGAAGGGGTTTAGATTCCCCACAAGCTATGAGGAATGGGAGAAATAAATAGGGTATTATACGAAGCATAGTAGAGCTGTTTTATTTGATGTATTGATGGCTGATATTTGCGGGTTGTTTACGGGAGGGGTAATAGCAGACATCTTATCTCTTTAGAAAATGACTGCCACCTTCCTTCCCACAATGCTCAACACAGGTTTCAGCCATTACCGAATAAATAAAAAAACGCCCTTTCTCATAGCAGAGAAAGGGCGTTTTTAAAGCCGAAGTCTTTATAAACTAGACATCTGCAGTAGGCACACCATTCTCAGTCGCTTTATCCGCTGCGGCTTTTGCTTCTGCGGTATGATGTGGAGCAGGACCGATTAAACGTTCTACATCAGATTTTAATAAGACTTCCTTATCTAATAATTGTCTAGCAAGTGCCTCTAATTCTTTAGATCGTTCTTTTAGAAGTGCTTTTGCTCGGATGTATTGTGATTCGATTAATATACGAACTTCTTCATCAATTAATTTAGCCGTATCATCTGAGTATGGCTTGCTAAATTGATCTTGCTGCATCCCATGAAAGGATACATTACCTACTTTATCATTCATACCATATATGGCAATCATGCCGTAGGCCATTTTCGTAACTTGATCCAAATCACTTTGGGCACCCGTAGATATTTTGTCGAAGATATTAGACTCAGCGGCTCTACCGCCCAGCGTCATACACATTCTATCGAGCAACTGTTCGGTTCGAGTGATATATTCTTCTTTTGGAAGATACTGAGCATAGCCCAAGGTCCCCACGCCTCTCGGAACAATGGTTACTTTTACTAATGGAGAGGCATGCTCCAAAAACCAACCACAGATGGCATGACCTGCCTCGTGGTAAGCAATAATTTCTTTTTCCTTTGGAGAGATTAATTTGTTCTTCTTTTCTAAACCTCCAATCACTCTATCCAAAGCATAATTGAAATCATCCAAATTAACCTCTGTCTTATCTCTACGTGCCGCAACTAATGCCGCTTCATTACAAACGTTAGCAATTTCTGCACCTGCAAAACCAGGGGTCATCTCTGCTAATGTATCTGGCTTAATATCTGAACCTGTTTTAATTTTCTTTAAGTGAACTTTGAAAATAGCTTCTCTACCTTTTAAGTCTGGTCGATCAATACCAATCTGGCGATCAAAACGTCCCGGTCTTAATAAGGCATTATCTAGTACATCAGGTCGGTTCGTCGCTGCCATAAGGATTACTCCTTTATCGGTGCTAAAACCATCCATTTCTACTAAAAGTTGGTTCAGAGTATTTTCTCTTTCATCGTTTCCTCCTTGCATCGCTCCTTTTCCTCTCGCTCGACCAATCGCATCAATCTCATCAATAAAGACAATACATGGCGCTTTTTCTCTAGCTTGTTTGAATAAGTCTCTTACTCTAGAAGCACCCACTCCAACAAACATTTCTACAAAATCGGAACCAGAGATAGAGAAAAACGGTACACCAGCTTCTCCTGCAACTGCTTTTGCTAATAAAGTTTTACCTGTACCAGGAGGGCCTACTAATAATACCCCTTTTGGTATCTTACCACCTAAAGCGGTATATTTTTTTGGATGCTTTAAAAAGTCTACCACTTCCATCACCTCCACTTTCGCTTCATCCAGACCTGCTACATCTTGGAACGTAACATTTACTTTGGATTTACTATTATCAAACAAGGTAGCTTTAGATTTTCCAATATTAAAAATCTGAGAACCAGCACCGCCGGCGCCACCACCCACTCTTCTCATTATAAATATCCAAATACCTATAATAATCAGTAAAGGAAGTATCCAACTTAGAATAGGGGTTACCCAATCTTCTTGATTCTTATACTTTATACCAAATTGGTCCTCTCCAGGTAAAGACTCATGTAAGCCCTGAAGGTCTTTGGCAAATGTTTCTGCAAAACCAATATTGAAAATATAATTAGGTCGATCTCCAAATTTACTCTTAGAGGCATCTTTATATTTCTCTGCGGACAAGCGATCCTGCTTTAGGAAGACATGCGCATAGGTCTTATTGACTACATCTACCTTTGCTACAGCTCCATCCTTCGCCATCTCCTTAAATCGCAACCAGTCAATCTCTTTATTTCCAACACTAGATACATTGAAGAGCTGTAAGGCAATTAGGAACAACGCAATCATCCCATATATCCAATAAGAATTGAATTTTGGGCCTGATGGTTTTCCATCTAAATCATTTCTATTATCTTCCATTATTTTATTCTTATCGTTTTTAGTACCTTTTCCAATGGGAATAATGAAGTTGTTAACACATCTTAATAATTAATCCTTAGACAACTTCTATATCAAAGGATCTATATTGCTTTTTTACAGGTTGGTATATTCTGTTATTTTAGCATCACTCCACAAATCTTCTAATTCATAAAAAGCCCTTTTTTCTGGATGGAAAATATGAACCATAGTGGTAAAGTAATCTACTAAAACCCAAAAGCCTCCTTGTTTACCTTCAACATGAGATGGAAACTCGCCAAACTCGTCTTTTATTCGCTTTTGAATATTTGAAGCGATTGCATTTACCTGTGTAGTTGATTCCCCTTCACATATGATAAAGAAATCAGTTGGTGCTTCACCTAGTTCTCTTAAATCTAATTTGATGATATTTTGACCTTTAATGTCTTGGATAGCGTCAATGATTAGATCATTTAGTTCTTGGGAGGAATGTTGAATTGTACTTAATTGTGCTTGATTCAAATGATTGATTTATAGTTTACATAAAACTGTGAATCTTCACAGCAGTTTTATTCAATTTCGTGTTTTATATCGAATAATACCACTGTTAGGGAATAGGAATTTAAAATAAGTAGTCCGCAATCTGTAAAATTACAAAAAAAATACGCGTAACTTCCGTTCTTCTTGCCAAATGGCATTTATTTTTTTGTTATTTGACAGGTTTTTTTAAGGCGAATACCTGTATTTGCTAATACGTCCTAATTAAAACTTATAAAAAACACCTTTATTGAATTCCCTAGATAACACTCTTTTTATAGGAAAGGTTCTATTTTCTTTAGAGCGAACTGCCTCTACCAACCTATATGCACTCGATTTATTAGACGAAGAAAAGCCGCTCGAGGGAACAATTGTGCTAGCTAAGGATCAATATGCTGGTCGTGGGCAAGTAAATAAGCATTGGGAAAGTGAACCTGGCCAAAATTTAACTTGTAGTATCATTCTGTACCCTGACTTCCTTCCTGCTCGACAGCAGTTTGCTTTAAGTCAGGTTGTTGCGCTCGGCATAGCTGATACTTTAAGGTCTTTTATTCCTAAAGGAGTCAAGATTAAATGGCCGAATGATCTCTATATCTTTGATAAAAAGATCACGGGTATTTTAATACAAAATGCATTACAAGGGTCAACTATTCGATCTGCTGTGGTTGGGATTGGTTTAAATGTCAATCAAACAATTTTTACAAGCGATGCCCCTAATCCAACTTCTATTGCTTTGGAAACGAATGTCCCGGTCGATCTAAATGTGGTTTTAAGGAAGCTTTCTCAGAATTTAGAACAATGGTATTTAAAATTGAAAGCTGGCAAAATGGAAGAAATTCAGACGGCTTATTTGGATCAGCTTTTTCGGAGGAATGAGATACATCAATATCGACGACCAAATGGCCGTATCTTTTCTGGCCGTATCCAAGGAACAACAGCAGCAGGACAATTAGTCGTAGCTACAGAAGAAGGAGCGGAGTTATTTTCTTTAAAGGAAATTGGGTATGTTTTGTAAGGGGGAGAGAAGATTGTGTGATTGTATGATTGTTCACATGGCGTAAACAATCACTCAATCATACAATCAAAAACAAGCTAACGCCGCCCCACCATTCGAATTCGCTGCAAGAGTTTTTGAGAATATTCTGGTTTTGCATTAATGAAAAACACGCCTGTGAGCATAATCGCCGCAGCCACCATAGATTGCGAAGTAATGATTTCATCTCTAAACGACCAACCTAAAAACATAGCGACTATTGGATTCACATAAGTACTTGTAGACACTTTATCAGGCGTAACTTCGGATAGTAAAAAATTAAAAGCAGAAAAGGCAATGATAGAGCCAAATATGATTAGATAGACCATCGACAAGTAAGTAACGGTTTGTAACTCGAACCAATTTACTTGCATTGGATTTTCTAAAAAAAAGCTTACTACAACTAAGAAAATACCTCCTATAATCATTTGTAAAGAACTACTCGTCATTTTCGATTTAGGCATATCTGCAGTTCCTAGAAATAAAGAACCATAACCCCAAGATAACATACTGACAAAAACAGCTAAAACGCCTTTCCATTGATCTGGATTAGATACCAATGTTTTTTGACTGACTAGTAAATACATCCCAATCATTCCTAATAAAATTCCTAAATAGGCCTGCTTGTGCGGTTTTTTTCCTTGTACCCCCCACATCATAAACAAGATTAATAATGGCTGTCCAGAAATCACTAAGGCTGTAAAACCAGAATCTATAAACTGTAATCCCCAAAAGACAAATCCCCCACCAATGCCCAACATCAAAACCCCTGCAAAAAGGGTGTTTAATAACTGTGTTTGTGTCATTGGTTGGTACTTTCCTACCAAAAAAGTCATGGCTAACAATA
>CALJIY010000243.1 GCA_937973945.1 uncultured Saprospiraceae bacterium
GTAAGTGCAGAAAGCGGCATTAAAACTTTTCGCGATCATGATGGCCTTTGGGAAAATCATGATGTGATGGAAGTAGCTTCTATAGAAGGATGGCATAAAAACAAAGAATTAGTCCTCCAGTTTTATAATGATCGTCGAAAACAATTGAAAGAAGTTCAGCCTAATATTGCCCACCAATTACTAGCAAGATTAGAAAGCAAATATCAAGTCGTTATCGTTACTCAAAACGTGGATGATTTGCATGAACGTGGTGGTAGTTCTAACATTATCCACCTACATGGTTCTTTAAATAAAGTAAGAAGTGTCGTTCATGAAGACTTGGTGTATGACTGGGACAAAGATCTTCAACTCGGAGATACTTGTGAGAAAGGCACACAACTGCGACCTCATATCGTTTGGTTTGGGGAAATGGTCCCGATGTTAGAATTCGCCATGCAAGAAGTCTTGACCGCCGATATCGTGTTGGTGATCGGCACGTCTATGCAAGTATATCCTGCCGCCAGTTTAGTAGGCTATGCGCCAGCCAATTGTCCGATCTATTATATTGATCCTAAACCTACTATTAATTATGAATTGGGTCGTCGTAAAAATTTAACGATTGTGGAAGAGGTGGCTAGTGTGGGGGTCAAGCGGGTGGTGGAGTTACTAGAGGGAAAAGGGGATACGGAGAGCTAGGTGTTGACAAGGATGAACACAGAGGCACTGGGGCACAGAGTTTATATGAAGTGTTTTTTTGTTAAAAAATGGAGATACGGAGATTTGGTATGTTGACAAAATGAACACGGAGGCACGGAGCGCACAGAGTTATAATAAAATATTGCTCTGTGTGCTCTGTGTCTCTGTGTTCATAAACATCTATCTTCCAAGCACCTTTAGGTGCCCTCTAGCTTAAAAACTCCGTACCCCTGTGCCTAAGTGTTCTAAAAAAAACTCCATACCTCTACAACAGAAACCGATACGTCCACTTAATCAAAAAGATATTCGTCGCTTTATTCTCAAACACATTTTCTCTCAAGCTAGGAATTAGCTCATCACTAGGATCACCAGAACTAGTGGTTCCTTGATTCCAAACCAGAAATAATTCTGAGCCAGGAACATACTCCCAACGGGCAACCAAATTAGATCGGAACTGAATAAAACTGAAATCAGGAACGCCAAACGAATAATCGGTAACACCGTCCATATTTTCATCTACAAAATATTCCTCCGAAGTCTGATCAAATTGCAATTCTTGATCCAATGGTAAGTAGCGATCATGAAAATTTATAGCCCTAGAATTAGTAATTCGTTTAAAATCAAAATATCGAACTCTAGTAATAAACGGCTGCCCATAATATTGAAGCGTCAAATTCGGTGTGATATTGTAATTCAAACGGATCGTCATACTAAAGGTATTTTGGTCCAAACTACTTACAATATAACGTGCCTCATTTTCATAATTGGTCGTCGATACATATTGCATCAAGCGGTCATTAGTGTTAATAGAGGGACGCAAAGAGAAATTAAAAGCATTCGTAGGTTGTACGGTCAAACTGGCACCAATATTTTTTCCTTTAACGGTTTCTTCTTGGTCTGGATCATTCCCACTGCCTATAAATCCATTAACAGAAAATTGGATTTTTTTTCGTTGATCGGTACTAACAAAAAAGAAAATCCCCGTACCCGTAGATCGGCGCAAAGCAGGGCCACCAAAGAGGGATTGATTAGAAATATCTTTAAATTCTTTAAAGATACCTGCATTGACAAAATAGAAATTCTTCAACTCCGTAAAGAAATTGACATTTCCAGATGCATGTAAATGATTGCCTCCAAAATCCCAATTTTGTTGGAAATTAAGATTTAGGCCTAAGTTTCTAAAAATAGAAAAAGGCTCCGTAAAGCGATAGCCTGTCCAAAAGAAATGATGAATTTCATCTGCATTATTCATAAAGCCGATATCATTCAATTCTAATCCCGGAGAACGCCAAGTGACGCCATTTTGGAATTTCCAATTCCCCCCAAATTTTGACACTTTTAAAGTTCCGCCAGTACCAGTCAAAGAAGTAGCGGACTCATCTACTTCCAAATGATCGGCGTCAGGTCGTTGGAAATAATGCTCAAATCCTGTTTGTGTATTATTGATCGCTTCCGTAGAGCCCTCTACCCTACTGAATAGCAATTTTCCAGAAACAGACCAATCTTGATTATTCCAATATTGTAAAAAATCTATCCCCCCCGTGTAAGCATTTTCATGTAAATAATCTAAAGGCGTATCTGCCAATTTTCGATTCACCGCTGTGAACATAGCCCCAAATACCGTATTCCCTTTATTTAAATCCTGCTGCACTCGCCCTATAAAATAGTTCGTCAGAGGTTCTACTATTTCTTCTCTTCTTTCCCCTGATAGATCAATGGCTGCCACCTCTTTAGCGGTTACACTTTCTAATATGCCAATGGTCAAGCCTTGCTTATTTTTTCCACTAAACTTGGCAGCGCCAAGGATAGAAGTATTACTAGGCACATTCGCAAATTCACCATCCTCTAAATCTGGATAGCCATGTGGCGAAGTACCAATCCGTCTAGAATAAAATAAATTGTCATTATCAAAGTCCCCTCCTGTGGCCGCATCTGTTGCCGTAAAATCAAAAATATTATTGTTTTCCACAAAGAAGGGTCGTCGTTCACTAAAGAAATTTTGGAAGCCATCCAGTCGAACAACAGAAGGGTCTGCTTCGACTTGACCAAAATCTGGGTTAATGGTAAAGTCTACCACAAAATCACTCGTCACCCCAATTTTCCCATCCAAACCAATCGCCAAGTTATTATCTGTCCCATCCCGAAAAGGGTTCCCTTCTTCTTTTTCAAAACTCGACGTTTGGGCAACGACATAAGGTTGAATTTCAATTTGTTTTTGTGGTTTGATTCCTTGAATCCCTTGCAGCTCTGCGAAGCCACTTACCCATACCCCACTCGTTCTAGGAATGTATTGAAAGATAGAGCGAGACCCATGTCTGAAATTTCTTCTTTGTACTTGTATGCCCCAAATGTGTTCTTCCTTATTGCCATAACGGAGTTGGCTTAATGGAATCCGAAATTCTGCGGTCCAGCCTTCTGCATCAATATTGGTTTTTAAATTCCAAATGGGGTTCCAGCTATCATCCCAATTATTTCCATTATTGGTGATATATTCATCTCCTTTTACGCCAGAGACAGAGCCTGTAAAAGAGAAGGCGGTTCGTTGGTCATTATAGCTATCTAAATTTAGTTCTATCCAATCCCCTTCAAATCCATCTCTTCGAGACATTCTTTTCACGATTTTATCCGGCTCTGGATCATAACATCGAAAAGCAGCATACAAATAAGCATCGTCATATAGAATCTTAAAAGCAGTAGGTGCAACGGCCTCCCCACCATCTGTAGGTTCTAATTGGCGAAAGTTTTCCCCCCATCCTACAGTCTCCCAAGCAGCATCGTCTAACTTGCCATCAATAACAGGAGCCGTACTGGTAATTTTTTTGGTAATATAACTTCTCTTTGGAATGGTTACTTGCTCGGAAGAGTCTCTATTTTCTTGAGCCAATAGCGGGAAAGATAGGATGAGGAACATCCCTAATAACAGTAAGTTTTTCATACGTCAGGTATTCTTTTTTGCAAAATTACTAA
>CALJIY010000244.1 GCA_937973945.1 uncultured Saprospiraceae bacterium
AATCGGGTGTTTATGTAAGTAACGGTTTTTCTTGCGAAAAAATATTTCTAGGAAGCTTACTTTGTACAAAGTAGGCGTCAAATAACTATTTTTGTACCTACTTGCGACAGTTTAAAGCTTGTAATAGGGACTAAAATATCAGTTATTAACATAATTTGTATTTTTTAATCTTAAACAACTTCTTGATTAACTTCCAAGCTAAAAAGTAGTTTTAGATAGCTTAGTAACGATGAAATAATAACTCCGCCATTTGGACGGTCTCTTTTGCCCCCAGTTATGCTTAAAAAATCCTTCCGTAGCTTTGCTATGCAAAGATTTTTTAAGCATAACTGGAGACAAAATAAACTCGTCCAACTTGACTGATTTATTATTTCATCGTTACTTAGGAGGCATAAGTAAGTAATTCGACCTACTTATTTCTAAAATATTCCCCTTTTTGTCTAAATAAGGGAAGGTACTAGACCTATCTTTTACTATCTTTGTTAGAATAATTGAAAGGAAAATTAATACTCGTTTTTCAAGTACTTAATTAATAAATGAAATAATATTTATCCATTCTAAAGGACCATTTACTATTTATGAAAAAAAATCTAGCTAACATATTTGGAGAGCATCATGGTCTTGATTCTAAGAGCATTGAATTTTTGACAAGAGCCTTAGAGAAGAATAATCTACCAGGATTCGATTATATTGAGTTTAAGCAGTCATTAGCAGCCCTATCAAAGATGGATATGGAAATAGGGATTGCGATCAAATCTGCCTTCGCTACCGCTTCTACTGTAGGATTAACTAAAGAAAAATTATTAGAATCCGCTTTACATTATGCCAATGTAATTGCACAAGAGAAATTGCAGTTTGAAAAAGCGGTAGATAAGCAAATTCAACAAAAGGTCGGTTCTAAATTAAAAGAAGTAGCAAAGTTAAAAAAACAAGTTACGGCTCATAAAGAAAAGATAGAGCAGTTAGAAGCACAAATAAAAGCATCTCAAGCAACAATTGACTCAGCTGATGAACAGGTAAATAAAGCGACAGAAAGCATTAAATTAACACAGAGTAATTTTGAAAATACACATCGCAGCGTATTAAATCAGATTGAGGCAGATATAGCTAATTTTGAAAAGTTCTTAGTTTAACTAAGAGCCGTATAGCAATTAGCATTTCCTATTTCGATAATTAGTAAAACTAGTTCTTTAAGGTATTAACCAAAGAGCTACAAACATAACATAATGGCAACAGATCCATTCAAGCCTAAAAAAGCTAAAACTTTTTGGCAAAAGCCAGAAGGCGTGACAGGCGCACTTTTTCTTTTCGGATTAATCGCAGGTGGCGGTTATCTAATTTTATCTAATATAGGCCTAATTGGCGCATTACTAGGAAATGTGATTTCTCTGAGTATCACACTGATGGTATTAGCGGCTATTATATACATGGTGCTTGATCCAAAAACTAGAGGAATGGTCAGTTACATGTATAAGAGTGTTATGAGAGCAATCACAGGCATATTTGTTACGATAGATCCTATTGGAATTCTTAAAAATTATGTAGATGATTTATCTGATAATTTGAAAAAGATGAGCAAACAAATTGGCGGTCTAAGAGGACAAATGCGGAGCCTAAAAACTACGATGGAGAATAATGCTAAAGAGATAGAGAATAATCTTCAATTGGCCAGCGTAGCACAAAAACAAGGTAAGCAACAACAAGTAATTCTTTCTACGAGAAAAGCAGCAAGACTGAAAGAATCTAATGGGAAATACCAGAAATTGCATAGTAAGATGGAGGTAATGCACCGAATCTTATCGAAAATGTATCAAAACTCAGAAATTCTTTTAGAAGACACAAAGGATCAGGTACAATTAAAAGAGCAGGAATATAAAGCGATGAAGGCTTCTCACTCGGCTATGAAATCAGCGATGAGTGTCATTTCTGGAGATCCAGATAAAAGAGCGATGTTTGACCAAGCATTAGAGCATATTGCAGATGATGTGGCTAATAAGGTCGGAGAGATGGAACAATTTATGGATATGTCTTCTAATGTAATGAGTTCTATTGATCTACAAAATGGTGTCTTTGAAGAGCAGGGGATGAAGATGCTAGAAGAAATGGAGAAGCAGAGTTCTTTGCTATTGGAAGAAGGCACGTTAGATCTTAATACGCCAGTTGCAACCCCTGAGAAGAGAACAAGTAGTGGTGGCGGAGATAACAAATATGATAACCTTTTTGGGTAGGGATTTTATAAAATCTTCTTCATAAAAAAAGGGTAGCAAAATTTATTTTGCTACCCTTTTTTTATTTCTTTATTTTTAATCGGCTTATGCATATACTCTTTATCTTATCCTAAATAAGATTTTAATGCATTTCTATTATAAGACTTACGCAAGCGACGGATCGCTCTCTCTTTGATTTGTCTGACACGTTCTCTAGTTAAGCCATACAATTCGCCTATTTCTTCTAGTGTTAATGACTTATGGTTATTTAAGCCATAATAAGAAGATAAAACCTCCACTTCTCTAGGAGAAAGAATAGATAAGCCTTGTTGAACTTCTTCTTTTAAGGATTGATCCATCAATCGACCATCTGGTGTCATATCATCTCTGTCGGAAATTACATCCAACATAGTAGAATCACCATCCTCTCCGCTAAGCGGAGCATCGACAGACAAATGTCTACCATTACCTTTTAGCATATTAGAGATTTCTTTCGCAGTCATCCCTAAAATAGCTCCTAATTCTTCATGTGTCGGGTTTCTTTCAAATTGTTGAACAAAAGACAAAAACGCCTCATTCACTTTATTATAAGAGCCTACTTTATTAAGTGGTAATCTAACAATTCTAGAGTATTCTACAATGGCTTGTAAGATTGACTGTCTGATCCACCAAACTGCATAAGAAATAAACTTGAAACCTTTGGTTTCATCAAAACGCTTTGCAGCCTTCATAAGACCAACGTTCCCTTCATTGATTAAATCACTTAAAGAAAGACCTTGATTTTGATATTGTTTAGCTACCGAAACGACAAAACGAAGATTCGCCTTAGTAAGTCGTTCTAGCGCAGCTTCGTCTCCTTCTCGGATACGACGAGCCATTTCTGCCTCTTCGTCCGCTGTGAGCATAGATATTTTTCCAATATCATTAAGATACTTATCCAATGCCAGGCTTTCCCTTGTAGTGATTTTGTTTGTAATCTTAAGTTGACGCATGGAACCTTTGGTTTAAATTGTTTGATTTCGTAGTATTTGTAGGTTACGCTTTCTATACTTAAAAGTTGCTGTATATTTTTTCTTGAAATGATAAAAACTTGACTTTTTGTTAGAAAAAACGTAACTGCCATAATCACTATAAGAATCACAAAAAATCCTGCCAAAAAGTTTCCTACTACCATGTTTATAGTATCATAGGCTATTAACTAAAATTAATAAATTTTATTATTTAAGAAGGTATTTACAGCATTTTTTTTCGCAACTATGTGAACTAGACTGCTTTTCAGTAGATTGAATATTTATTTTATCTAGAAGTGTTAATTGAAATAATTGGTATTATGTTCAAATTGTTTTTGCTATTTAACATTTTGAATTAGATAGACGTACGATTATTTTTTACTTGTGATTATTCTATTCTTAGTAGGGAGTATGCCATTTTTGATGATGTATAGGAAATTTTACAGAAAAACTAAAAACTAGTAATAAAATAAGCTACGCTTAAAAATAGAACTGGACCTATTTGCAGCACCTAATAACTAACTACAGCACCTAAAAAGAGGCATACCGTATTATATTACAGTATGCCTCTTTTCAAATTTTAGACAAGTTCTTAATTCGATCTACTTATCTACCATCTGGACATTTTAAATCTCCAAAGTAATAGACTATTCCTACCGTCAAAAAGGCGTAGGAATCGTTATTTTGTTGGTTGCCACGTTGTCTTCCTGGCTCTCCAATTTGTTCTGGGTTAGGTAAGGATCTATCTGACAAGGCGATAGCTAAACTCCCTCTTAGATTTTCTAAATCGTTTTCTTCTGGATAGACTGTACTAACATCATCTAAGTAATCTGTGAACATTCTTCTAGCACTGAGCTCTACATTAATGCTCCATTCATAATTAATATCGACTTTCAAACCCGCACCAAAAGCTAAGCTACCCGTTGTGGTATAATATTCTTCTCCTTGAAATTGACCCTCTGTTCCTAATGGTCTAAGATCTACCAATTCAGTAGCACCAGAACATTGCTCAACCGGAATACTTGGATCACTTACACAGTAAGTAGTTTGTGGATTAAAGTTGGACACTGCGAATCCGGCAAATAGGTAGGGAGTAAAAAATTCATCATTGCTACCATGTATATAGGGTAGAAAGTTAAACTCAATTTGGGCAGAGGCATCTAATATCTTAGATTGGAAATTCAAATTTCTTCTTCTTTCAAAAGTATTGTTAGAGTTAATATCATTGGCTGCTACCTTACTTACACCACCTGCTATTTTAAAAGCAATACGTTCATTAAAATTATATCGACCCACAATTCCGAATGCAGCATTGGGATCCGTGATTTTAAAATCAGTATTAAGGTCTCCAAAGTAATGAGCCACTCCTGTGAAAGCCCCTAATTCTGCACCTTGTTGAGCCTGCAACAAGAGAAAATTTGAAAGAAATAAACTAACCACTAATAACCGCAATATCATTTTGAATTTTTTTTGGAATAAAGGCTAAGACTTCTTAAACAACTTCGTTGTTTCTTACGGAATAAAACGAGCGGAGTATAAAGATATTACTACTATTTACATTTTAAATGTAAATAAATGTACTTAGAGCGAATGAAAAAGCTGTTTTTACATAAAAAGAGCTTGACTGCTAAGCAGCCAAGCTCTCTTTAGGATATTAAGATAAGTAGATTCAGACTTTGTCAGCGAAAGCTTAATAAGCGGCTCATTTTAAGCGACTTATAGTAACTGACGGACTAGAAGAATCTGAATATATTATTGTTCCACTACTTGAAATATATTTTTTAGAAAAGAAAAGCAGTTTTTTAGAAGAAGAATTTACTTCACTATATTAATAGTTGAAAGTAAACCATCTCTGTAGCTTCTACCTATAGGCAATTTATCTTCCCCAACAGTTAGTTCATTATTGGATACATCGATTTCATCTATTTTGTCAATTGCAACAATATAAGCACGATGGATTTGTTGAAAGACCATGTTCGGTAATTGCTCTAAGACCTTTTTCAATGATATTTTTAAGACAAACCGTTTATTGCCTACATAGACCATACTATAATTTCCTTCAGCCTTGATCCAAAGCACCTCTTCGAAAGGAATTTTCTTTAAAACATTGTTTTGTTTAATAAAAAAAGCATTCATTTAGTTCTACCATTTATGTTTCATGAAATAGGCTATCAACTACCATACTAATAGTCGGAGCATTTTAGTTTTTGTGGTCATTAAGTAAGCTTAAATAACTAATAATCAATTGTTTGAAATTACATATAATTTCAATGTAGAGAACTTCTAGCTAAAATGCGCAGGCAAATAGTAGCTAGAACTACGTACGTTTTTCTGTAGTATACCTAATACAGGTACACAGGTACATCACAGATGGTAATTTTTAAATAGTAGAAAGTACTGAATTTTGGAACCCACATAAGGATGGACAGCCATAGACCAGATAAATTCCTATAATTCTTACTAAAGCTGAGTATCTAGAAATAGGAAATTGTAATTTATACACGTCGACCTTAGGAAAGGCCATTTTAGAAACATACCTTATGTTAAGATATATCTAAGGGCTAAAAATACTAAAAGACTCTATTTATTGACAGTGATTTCGAAAAAGAGGTTACGAACAGTGAAAAAGTCAGTTTAATAGTTAAAAATTGGCTACTTAATAATTACTCACTTTTAAGAATTTATCTCTTATTCCAACTTTTGACTCTTTGTAGAAAACGTTTTTCACTGAATTTCCATCTTCCTATATCTACCTGACTTTCAAGAACTTCTTCTTCTTCTGGAGAAAGTAATTCATGAAAAAAGTCAATACCTGTTAGTGTTTCTACTTCATCTATACTAACAGCAAATTTTGATAAATGTTGATCACTGACCTTATTATCTAGGATAAAACCTATAGCTTTTGTTTCTGGCTTTGTAAGGTCCAACAATACTTTATAATAGGTTCTTGGTACACTTACATTATTTCTACCTATTTCATCTATAGCGCTTACGGTCAACACTGGTCCACTTACAACGTATAAATGTTTATATTTTTTTGCCCAATCTCTAGTAGTTTCTTCTAATTCCCTCCAAATCCCTCCATTAAAATTTCTAATCTGAGGGCTCATATTACTCATATAGAAGGTTTCAGACATGGCTTGCTCATCAAAATTCATATCTCCTGCAGGGACTAAGTGCCCTCTATCATATCCAGATCGTTTGTAATCAGAAGGGTAGGCCGATCTAGTTTTTACTTTTGGATCTGGTCTGAAATTGTCGGATCTACCCACTCCTTTCCTTTGGAATTGCTCTCTTTTCAGTTCGTACGCGACCCATTCTGGTTGTTCGTGTTCTTCAGAATAAGACATCGTGTAATATTGATGTTGTATAATTTGATTGGTGGTAGAAGTCGGTAAGTAATTATTTCCTCTTGAAGAAGTATTATCTGCTTCTCTTTCTCTATAATCCGCTTCTTCATAGGTTGAAGTAGTACCTATATATTCAGAAGACCCAGTCATATAATAGTATAGACCCGCAAGGAGGACGATTAAAGCTCCAGCTTTAAAGGTTGGTCCTATGTTGAATAAAGAATGATCTCGATTGGATGATGTCATATTTTAATTTATAACTGGTAGCTAATAATCTTTTTTGACTCCTAAAATAGGATTGAAGTAACTGCCTAAAATGCAATTTTTCTTTTACAACTACTATATTTTCTATGAAAAACATTAAAAATATAAAATAAACACATGACTTATAAGTCTATGCTTTATTGAATTTCCTGCAAGTAACTTCTATAAAAAAGGCCCCTTACTCCTAGAAGGAGCAAGAGGCGTTAACCCAAAAACCGAAATTATTAGCCTAAGTATAAAATCTTAAAGCACTTCATTATTAATATCCAAAAGGGATTATTTAATGACGAGCATTTTTTTAGTCTCTGTAGCATGCACTGTTTCTAATTGATAATAGTACATCCCTTTTGCAGGCAGATCTTGATGTTGAATATTAATCTCATGGTATCCTGCTGGATATGCTGCTTGATAGGTTTGAACTACCTGTCCGTTCATATTAATGATACGAAGTGTAGTACCCTGTGCTTTGTTTAATTCAAATCCAATAGTCGTACTATGCTTAAATGGATTTGGTGTATTTTGATATAATTGGAAGGTCTTAGTAGGTGTATTTAGCTGTACTTTTAGTAAGCTAGGTAATTCAGAACCCGTACGATCCATATATACTTCAGAAGGTAAATAGTCTTCTTGTAATTGAATGACTGTAGAAATGTCCCTATTAGTAAGCATCTTTGCTTTGATCGTGAATAGGGTCGTGTTATCATCTATTCTTTCTGCATTAGTTTGATTCCAACTAGTAGATAAGAGACCTTTATTAGCTACCCATGCAAAATTACTACTAGTCATATTGGGTAGAGCACCTGGTATAATCTCTATGACTTCTAAGTCATTTTGATCTATATGAAGTGCAAATTGATACCCTAGTATTTGCTCCATATGGGTAGCTGTTACAGGTATCTCTACCGTAGTCCCAGCAGTTGCTTTTGTAGCGGCTACGCTTACATTCCAATGTTTAGATGCCTGCCTGCTTTCTCCTCGGCTTATATTGTTAGTAGTGGATGCACTAGTATTTAAATCTCCAACCTTTACGGCTATAAAGCCACCAATATTCATGTCTTTCCCAGGGGCCTTTTCAATGGTATATACTTCTGGAAAATACTCCTGTAATGGATTCGTAGGATCATCAAAAGTGAAATCTCTTTTAATAAACCGCCAAGAGGTATTATTTGGAAAATCATTAATTAATCTTAGAATTAACTTTCTTAAAATCACGATATCATAAGCGGTGATCGTTCCAGATCTGTTAACATCGGCAGCTATTAATTTATAAGGCGAATTGATAAATTGTAAGCCCAGAATATGCCTATTTAATACGACTAAATCATAAGTAGAAATACCATTTAAATGATCGTAATTCCTTTCTGGAAAAATGGTATAATCTTTCCCTGTCGGAATCGAGTCTAATTGAAATACCCCATATTCGTCTGTCATAGAACTAGCCATGGAACTTTGTCCACCTTTATCATTAATAGATACTAATACTTGTTCTAGTACCACGCCATCTTCATTCGTAACATTCCCGCTAATGTTAATAGCGGACTTATTTTTAGGGCAAAGATTGTTCGGGTCTCTTACATTAATTCGACCACTACAAGAAGATACATTGCCTGATTCATCCGTTACCGTTAATGTAATTGGATTACTCCCTATTTCATTACAAGTAAAGAAAGTAGGACTCACTTTTAGTGTTAAATTTTCATAAGCGGTACAATTATCGGTAGAGGACTGTCCTATGATTTCAGGAGCGGGTACGGCTGCAAAATCGCCACTTTTAGGTATAATCACTAGGTCGGGGAAAAAGCATCTCGCCACAGGCAAGGTGTTATCGACAATAGTGATTAAGTAGGAACAAGCATCTTGATTGCCACAATCATCGGCTACTGTGAAACTTACTTTATGTGTGCCTGGACCATAGTTGCCACTAGCAATGCCTGTGGTTCCTGATAAATCTTCTGTTCCGTCGTTTTGTAAATCAATCGTATAGGTGTATCGTAATAAATTCCCTGGTGTACAATCATCTGTTGCTGATCCAATGATATTGACAAAAGTCGTACATTCATTATCGCCTAAATTAATCGTTACATCAGCAGGACAAGCAATAGTTGGAGCCACATTATTAACGATACTAATTATTTGTGTGTATACAAATCTTCCACCTGCGTTCGGCTGATCTACATTGTAATTACACCAGTCGATCACTTCCCACAAACGATGTATTTCGTAACATCCATTGGCAGCTATTTCATCATCAAAATTACTATCTGTATATTTGACAAAAATATTATTACAAGTACTATTCACCTCATACGTAGGTTGGTTAAAACCATAAGGGAGATCACTTGGTAATAAAGATTCACTACCGCAGGCCAAGGATAAATAATCATGTGGCCAGACGATATTGTTTTCATCAAAAGTAGATTCATTTTCTATCGTAATTTCTTGCGTACAAGTACCAGTGGTGACGCCACCATCTATGATAGAAAAAGTTCTAGTAATGATTCCTGCACCACAGGAATCTATATCGAAATTATTTTGTACCTGAAAATTTGGCTGTCCGCAATTATCCATTAGGGTAGGGGCGCCAAATATATTTAGATCTGCATAATCTGTTTGACAAGCAATTGTCAAGTTAGCAGGACATTGTATATTCGTGCTATTATCATTGATGACTAAAATACTGGCCGTACATTGGCTGGTATTACCAAAGCAATCTATGACTTGTAAAATAATATCAACGTTCTTTCCTAAATCTTCGCAAGAGAAAGAAACAAAATCTGCAAAATCAGTAGTTATTTGATCTACTCTTTTTACTTGAAAAGTTACTGCGTCACAACAATCATCATAACTGCCATCGTCAAAGGTATTGGCATTGACATCCACCCATCCACTTGGACCTATGGCTACTTGGCTATTGTTACATACGGCTGTTGGTCCATCTACATCTCTTACTTCTACATGTACGATGCAGGCTGCTTTATTACCACAAGCATCTGTAGCTATATATTCGATTTTATGTAGTCCTTGTTGTAGTCCGTTAAGGATACCACCATTGCTATTGACAATGCCATTTGGCGTTACCATTTGAACGCTTACAGCAGAACATATATCTGTTGCAATTATTGTTGGTAAACTGACAGTTGCTGCGCAGTCATGTTGGTTTGTTGAGAATCGAAGCGTGTCACTGATACAAGTAATTGTAGGAGCTTGTTCATCGACCAACTTGATGGTTTGAATGTATGTTTTAAATTCATTGGTACAATTGTTCACTGCCGTCCAAATACGATGTATCTGATTACTGCCTCCACAAGTCGGATCTATTTGATCACTATACCCCACATCAATTTCGCATAAGCCGTCAAAACTTGGGTATATAGGTTTGCCATATAAGGTAGGAGCACCGGTGATGGATGGATCAATTGCCGTTCCAACACAAGCCAAAACAGGTGCATCAATTCCATCTCTATCTACTGGGAATACGATATCATCCATTGGTAATCTTCGGATGTATATTTGTTGTGTACAAGTACCAGCACTGCCATAAGCATTATTTCCAGTGGCGGTCCAGGTTCTAGTTACAACGGCTGTATAAGATCCAGTACATAAACTAGTATTAATAGCATCTTCATAAGTCAAATTTGGTATTTCTCCTAAACAATTATTTGTTACTTGAGGATACCCTAGTAGTGCATTACTTGGATCTAAATTTTCACTACAGTCTACTGTTGTTATATTGGTATTGTTAGCATAGGTAGCACAATTTAAGATGGGGCCCGTTTTATCTTCTACAACAATTCTACCCCAGCAGGAATTCCCTGTAAAATCATCTATGACTTTTACATTAAAAGTTTGATTAACGTGGGATTCGTTCATCATAGGACTTGTCGGCAAGAGCGTGTTATCCAATGCTCGCACCTCTACAGTTTTCGTTCCTCCAGGACAAGTTGCATCAATAGATTTAGCTATGAGGTCTGGTAAAATCTCTGCGGAACAATTGATACCTAAAGATATCTGAACTTCATCATTACAAGCAAAGTAACAATTAGTAGAACAATCTTGTGCGCCAGATCCTGTTACACAAATTGGAATATTAGGACTTTTAAATCCAGCTACTATTAACTCATGTTGATGGGTAGCACTACTATTGTAAAACGGATCACTTTCATCTAATAAGGTGACAACGGCACTAGAACATTCTCCACTATTTTCAAAAATAAATAATGGAATGGGAATGCCTGAAGTAAAGGTATAATCTACAGAAGCATTCTTTAGAGAAAATGCCACATAATCATAATCAGGGTTTTCTACTGGCGTTGGATAGAGTGTTACATCCCATTGTGGAAAAGCATGAACGAGATCCACGATGTTACTAACCGTAAAAGTACCTTTATGAAACTTTGCCACGATGCGCATATCGGTCACATAATTGTCTACGCCAGTGTACGTAACACTAGGAATCAGATCTATTTGGAAACGACCATCTGAGCGTTTTTTAATTTCGTAATCTACTTTACAGGTTTCTGTACAATCCGTCACTCCAGCATCATCAATACATATATCATCATCTGTCAAATCGACACCACCAACGGTTAGTTGTTGTATAATATTCGCGTTTGGACTTGTATTGTTATCCACTAATTCAACTGGTCCACTGGTACAAGCGCCTCCATTTTTAAAGGAAAATAAATAGACAGGCTTACCTGCCGTAAATTCCATAGTAGAGGTAGCGTCTCCTAAGCTAAAGCATAGATAATCAGAGCCTGAATTATTAAGGTTAGTAAAGGAAGTTTGATTCCAATTGACGGTCGAGCCTGATCCTGTAAGTATATAATCTGCTTGATTAAAATCACTCACAGCAAATCCTCCGGTATTAACCTTCAGACTTATTTTCATATCACTTACTAAGTTTTCAGGAGGCGAAGTATTAGGGTTAAGGAAAGTATTGGGGATCATGGAGACTTGAAATTCTCCAGTAGGTGTTTTGGCTACTTTATACGTGACAAAACACTGTGCATTGGCGAACCAAACTGTGGTCAACAAGAAGAAAAATACCAATGCTGTAGACCGAAAGACGGAATACTTAGTATCAACTGAGAATGTTGTTAATACATTAAAAGTATTGGTGAAAAGATGTTGTATCCGTTTCATTGGATGCTGTTTATTTTATTGGCAGGTCGTAGGTAAGAAGTAGGTAAAAGGTAATAAATTACTAGCGTATGTTATACACCTATTACCTATTACCTATTACTTTTTACTTAAAAAACTTGCCAATTGGGTGCTTTTAATTTCGGTTGAAAATTGTTTAGATCAAAAGCTTGTAAGCTGTGGATAGCATCGGTAAAGATGCTATCCAACAGCCTGCAAAAATCCTCTGTCTCTAAGCAATGAAGTTTTGGTTGAGTAGATCAAAAAACATATTGCTATATTTCTTTTTCTACTCTCTTGTAAGATTCGTCGAGTCATACAATCTCATAGTATGGTTGCCTATCATTGTCAACTCGTTCTTAGTCACCACCCTTAGGTGATGCTATATTTTGACTATCTGCTTTTAGGAGTAATCCTATGCAGGTAGTTGTTTGTGATTTGAAAGTGTGATTAGTGATTAATGGTCGTATGGTAGAGTTATTAACGGTAACTGCCTCGCTGCTTCTTTTCAAAAGGTGGTGGTTTCGGGACTGCAAGCAGTCCCGAAACCTTTCCATCCCAAAAACCTTATCCTAAGTTTATTTCCCGTTAAATAAGTATTGCCGTATTTGTGTGGACGAAATGAATCGCCGCTTGGTATTAGCATCTATTCTGCTAATATGGATCATCGAATAATGATCATCTTCTTTGATACTCTCTTTGCCGTAGGTGTTTCTAAATGATAATATAAAACACCGTTTGCTATCGATAAATCGCTACTATTAAATGCGATTTCGTTGTATCCTTTTTTGAAGTTGCCACTATGTTCTTTAAGTAACTGACCAGTAATCGTATAGATACTGATTGTCGCAGTTGTTGCTTGTGGTAGTTCAAACCCAATACTAGTTTGTTGACTAAATGGATTGGGTTTGTTTTGGTATAGAATTAATTCTTCTCGAACATTTTGAGGTAGGAAGTGTAGTTGTATGTCTCTAGTTTCCTCTATTTTATTATACGCTTCTGCTCTCGTAATGTTAGAATTTATACCAAGAATTTTTGATAATTTTTCATTATTTTTTGCTTCAAATACTAGGGTGAATAAAATAGCATCTGAAGATAGATTTTCTTCTACAACGGTTCCCCAACTTGTTGTTAGGAAGCCTTTGTCTAAGTGGGCCAGACCAAAATTGTCTGCGCCCATTGTTGTCGGTTCGCCTGGGATGGCCTCTATAAACGCTAGTCGATCGGTATTAAATTGTATCGTCATCTGATAGCCTAAAAGTTGACTAATATCTGCTGCTCGGAATGGTATGTGATATTCCTCGCCTGCTTTTAAATTGATATCATTTACTTCAAATGATATAGGTGTTTTTGTTGATCTTCCAGTGGCCTTGTTTCTAGGATTTGCACTGTTATTGACATCTCCTATCTTTATAGCAATGAAGTCTTTTTGTAATTCACTAGCTAAGAGTTGATTGTAATTTAAAAACTCTGGAAAGGAATGGACTAATGGATTTTCTGCTGTGGAGAAGTCAAAGTCACTAGCCACATATCTCCAAGATTGATTGTTAGGAAATGCTTCTTTAATTCCCAAAATGACCTGTCTTAATAAGACGACATCAAATGCGGTAATTGTTTTAGAGTTATTGACATCTGCTGCAATCAATTTATATGGAGAATCTAGGGTTTCAATGTTTAAGATATGCTTCTGGATTAACACAATATCAAAAGTAGAAACACCGTCTTTTATATTAGTTCCTGTCATTGGACGAACCGTATAAGATGCTAGTTTTGATAAGTTTTGGAAGATGTATTCTCCTGCGTCATTCGTGAAATTCATTTGGGACATGCCGCCTGATATTTCTACTGCTACTTCTTTCATCGCAGTGCCATTCTCTGTAGTGATCCTTCCGCCAATCGCAGAGAATCCAGTTGGGTCACAATTAGCATGATTGTCTTGTATGAAAATATCGGTCGTACAAAAATCAGCATTCCCAAATGCATCCGTAACGATTAAGTTGATCGTCTGCTGACCAATATCTGTACAAGTAAAGAAGTTAGGCGAAATCTCATAACTTAGAGTTCCGGAGCTACCACAATTATCATAACTACCACTGTTTATGGCATTGTGCGGTACTTCCACAGTGCCGTCAGCCCGTAGTGCAATGGAGATACTATGCTTGCAAACTGGTGTAGGTGCTTGTTCGTCAATAACACTTATATTGACCGAACAGGTACTTTCATTTCCGCAACCATCAGATACTGTATAATTTACTAAAGTAGTTCCTAGAGGATAAAGCCCACTTGCGTTTTCCTGATTATTGGTTGCATAAGGAGAATCATTTCGATAAGTAAGTGTTACATTACAATCCGTAGCTTCTACGATTGGTAATGTTACGGTTGTCTCACAATCAAAAGTGTTGATAGAAACCGTTACATCTTGTGGACAAGAAGTGATTTCTGGTGCAGTCCAATCTAAAATATTGATGATCTGAGCGTGGGTAATATACCCTTCACTATTACCATTCGTTCCCGTGAATGTACACCAATCAACGACTTTCCAAGTTCTAATGATTTGCGTACAAGTAGCATCACCTAAGGTGAAAATTTCATCTTCATGAGAGACTAAAAGATCTTCACAATCATCACCAGTAATAATAGGTCGTCCAGTAACATCAGGACTTAAGTCGGAATTACATTCGTAGGTCGTATATTCTTCTGGAAAAGTTATTTCTAATGGCGTATCATCAATAACAATTATTTGTTGGGTACACGTACCAATGTTGCCAGCAAAGTCAGTAGCAAACCAGTTTCTTAAAATAGTTCCAGCTGTTCCGCAGGCATTGAAATCTAATCCATCAATATAGTAGATAGAATCAATTCCACAAACATCCATTGCTGAGGCTATTCCTGTAAGTGTGGTGTCTTCATAATCTTTTTGGCAATTGACTGTACGAGTAGTTGGGCAGACAAGCGTCGGTAAAATTTCATCATCTAAGACGACTCGACTCCGACATTCATTGAATAATCCACCCGCATCATAAACCCTTAATAGGATAGGAACATTGATACCAATATCTGCACAATTTAAGGTGACTTGCTCTTGGTATAATGTATCTTTTTTAGCTTCTATTTTAGTGATGCCACAATTATCTTTACTACCTCCATCAAATATGCTTGCATCTACAACGGCTGTACCTTCATTGGTCAAAGAAACATGAACCAATTCTTTACAGACAGCAGTTGGTCCTGTATTATCAAGTACTGTTAATTGAGTCGTACAGACGGAAGTATTTCCACATTCATCTGTAGCGGTATAGGTGATGGTATGTGTACCGCCAGGTATATCTGTAAAAGGTCCATATCCAGCACCAAAGGCCCATGTTGGTTGCACGACTACATTAGAGCAACTATCAAAAGCAGTAGCTCTTGGAAGAATAATAGAAGCAGTACAATTAATAGAATTGGCACTGACAGAAAAGCTATCAGGACAGATCAAATCAGGAGCTGTGTTATCAGCAGAAATAATATCTTGGATATGTACTTTTATTTCTTTAGTACATAAATCAATCACTTCCCAACGCCTTAAAATTCTATAGCTCGCTGGTGGGCAGATCGGTGAAGTTTGATCTTGATAGCTGACATAAAATTTACAGAGATCTGCATTCTCTACAGGCATCCCACCAATAGTAGGCGCACCAGTAAAAGACAGATCATCAGGATTAGTGGAACAATTGAGTACGTCTTTTTCAATACCATCACAGTTACCTGGAAAAACAATTTGATCTAGGTATCCTTTCAGTAAATATATATTTTGCGTACAGTAACCTAGATTTCCGTGCTGATCTAAGATCGTCCAGCTTCTTGTGATACGTGCGTTTACGGCTCTACCTTCTTGCAAAGTATTACAAGGTAATTCTGTGAAAAGATCAAAATAATTTAAATCACTTTGACTAGAAGATCCACAATTATCTCGTAGGGTAGGGTAGCCAATATCTTCTGGTAAAACAGAAGAAGTACAAGGAATGAAAATATCTTCGCATAGAATGGCTGTCGCTAATTTGTCCTCTACAACAATTTTACTCCAACAATTTTCTCCATTGACGCCTTTTACTTTTACAGTAAGTGTTTGACCGACTTCTTCACATCTTACGGTATCTCCAAGGGAGAAACCATTTGGATCAAGTACATCTACCGTTAAAGGACTAGCACAATCAAAATTGCCATTTAAAATTAATTCAGGGAGTAATACGGCATAGCCTTCTGTACCAAGAGAAATATTCTTTTGATCATCACAAGTAAGTACACATTGCCCTTGTGCAGCGCTTGTTAAAAGGGTAGTAAATAGTAGTGTTACT
Source organism: uncultured Saprospiraceae bacterium (assembly GCA_937973945.1). GTDB lineage: Bacteria > Bacteroidota > Bacteroidia > Chitinophagales > Saprospiraceae > JAFMDF01. The sequence continues at coordinate 16,311 of CALJIY010000244.1, forward strand.
AGCAACCCTAGCGGGAAACTGCCCCAGCAGAATACGCTTAATTTATGTTGAGTGCCTGGCCTACAGCAAACTGCAGACTGGCCCCAAACCTTGTGAAAGGTTGATGCAACTAACTTACTGTTCATGGAATCAAATATTTAT
>CALJIY010000245.1 GCA_937973945.1 uncultured Saprospiraceae bacterium
TAGATACCCTTATCGTACCTACCGCTAGTCAAACACCAAACTTTACTTTCTTACAACAGGAATCGCAAATTATATTTACAGATATATCTAATAATAATCCTACTGCTTGGGCTTGGACTTTCGGGAATTTAGCCACTTCAACTACTCCTACGCAGCCACTGAATATTGTTGGCGTTACTGGAGATTTGGAGGTTTGTTTGACTACAGAAAATTCATGTGGAACAGGTATTTCTTGTCAAACCATTCAACTAGGAAATCCTCCGATTGATACAACGGGAATGGACATGGATACCATGGGAATGGATATGGATACACTGACTGTGGACATGGATACCATGGGCATGGATATGGACACAATGACGGTAGACATGGACACAATGGGTATGGACACCATCATTACTACGGCATTATCTATTTCCGTAAATGCCACGAATACGGATTGTCAAGGCAGTGGAGGAGCAATCGAAATAATTGCGAGTGGCGGACAAGCTCCTTATACCTATTTGTGGAATGTACCCAATTTAGTAAGTGCTTCTGCAATGAATCTTAATGCAGGTGGCTATTCCGTAACCGTAACGGATGCAGTAGGAGCTACAGTTACCTCAACAACTGTGTTAGAAATGGGATCTGATATTCGTTTAGATGCTAGTTCCATTATTAGCCCTAGCTGTGCAGCTACACAAGTCGGAACAGGTGCACTTCAACTAGTGGCTACTGGAGGTACGGCTCCCTATTCTTTTAATTTAAATAATAGTATTTCTGAGACGGGTAATTATTCTGGCTTATTTGCAGGTACTTATTTCCTCACCATAGAAGATGCTAGCGGCTGTACGGTCATGGATACGATAATGATTCCATCAACGGACGGGACGCCTTTCTTTACTTATGAGGAAATGGGAAATTCTATTTTATTCACCGATGCGACTGGTAATAATCCAACAACTTGGGCTTGGACCTTTGGCAATATTGGTACTTCAAATTCTGCTAGTCAAGCCTTGAATATAGATGGAATCGAGGGCCCTTTTGAAGTATGCTTAACCACCACTAATGCTTGTGGAATGGCTACGTTCTGTGATACCTTGATGCTTGGCTCTGTGATGGATACGATGACTATCGATACTACAGGAATGGAAATAGACACGATAGGTATGGATATGGATACCACAGGAATGGAAATAGATACGACAGGGATGGATATGGACACTACGGGAATGGGGATGGATACTACAGTGGTTACCCCTATAGTCAACCTGTCGATAGAGAACCTTACTAAAGTTACTAGTGATACGATTAGTTTAGCTATTTCTGCATCAGGATTTTCCAATATCTTATCCTATCAGTATAGTATCCAAATAGCAGATTCTTCTGACGCAAGAATTATAGGGATAACCGATTTCAATTTAGAAGGCTTAGCCGCAAACAACTTTCATCAAGTCAACGATCAATCATGGACAGCCGTATGGTATGATCCATCGGCCATGGGTATAAGTGTGCCAGATGGTACGGCTTTATATACTGTCCAAATGATTAAAACTAATTCAGAAGTGGATTGCATAGAATTAGTCATCAATGGTGATCTTATTCCGGTACAATTAGTCATGGCACAAGGCAATGCTGTTGTAGAAGGCATTGTTGAAGTGAGTAATGGGAGTGCATGTACGAGTGAAGCACGAAGTATATTTGGTAATATTATTACGGAAGCTGGTGTGCCAGTAAGAGATGTCAGCGTCGCCATTTCCAATGATTCGGTTACAGCAACTACAGGGGTTGATGGTTTCTATAGTTTTAACCAAATTCCTATTGCGGAGGAAATAGACATCATTCCAAGCAAAGATGGAGACTATCTACAGGATGTCACTACCTTTGATATCGTTTTGATGAATCGCCATATTTTGAATATTGCTACTTTAGATTCTCCGTATAAAATAATTGCAGCAGATGTCAATAAATCTAACAATATTACGGCCTTTGATTTAGTGTTAATACAAAGATTAATTCTTGGATTGAATCAGGATTTTCCCGGAAACACCTCTTGGCGATTTATACCGGCCTCTTATGAATTTATGAATCCAAGCAATCCTTTTGCAGAGGATTTCCCAGAATTGTTAACGGTAGATGGCTTTAGCGGAGACTTAGGAAATCAAGATTTTATTGGCGTAAAACTGGCGGATGTATCCTATACCTTACCGAATGGTTCTTTTGCAGGAACAGCTACCATTAGATCCGCTAAAAATCTAGCTTTATCTGTTACGAACCAAGAATTTGAATTAGGCACTAGCATCAGCGTACCTGTAAGAGCAGCTAATTTAAAGACCTACAGCGGCTTTCAATTTGCTTTGAGTTTTGATCCTGCTGTATTAGATTTTGAAGGTTTAGTAAGTGATAATGGACTTCCATTCACCAATAATAATGTCAGTTACCAGTATATTGAAAAAGGTAAATTATTAGTGAGTTGGGTTGCAGGAACCGAACAAGCTAAGGTTGTAGATCAATTATTTGAGTTATCTTTTAGCACCAAAGAAAAGGGTAGTTTGGAAGATCTAATTTCCTTAGATAATCAAATTTTACAATCGGAATCTTATACGCAAGATTTACAGGTGAAGGGCGTTACTTTATCGGTAGAAGCTGCGAAGGTGGCTGATGTAGGGACGATCAATATCTATCCAAATCCATCAAATGGAATCTTTATAGCAGAGATACCTACGGATCTGATTACGCCAACAGAAATTATAGTTTACACCCTAACAGGTCAGCAAGTATTAAGCATGAATGGCTTAGAAGCTACCGAGGAACCATATATGATAGACTTAAGCAATCAATCAGAAGGAACGTATATTGTGATGATCAAAGGCGAGGAAAGAGTGGAGGTGCAACGAGTGGTGGTTGGACAGTAGATTGATTAGTCTGGATAAAAAAATGGCTGTTCTCCTCGATTGAGAACAGCCATTTTTTATTATACGTTATAATTGAGAAAGTTTATGGAGTAGTCGCGTTGTTGATAAAACTGTTTGATTATCAATTGATTATAAATAAAGGATGATGGCAGAAATTTTAAAAATGGCTGTCATCTTTCTCTGAAACCATAACCGTCAGACACCTTTTCATAAACCCAAGTATCAGCCACTTTCTAAGTGTTTGCTACTAAGAGTCCGTCACTTAATCTGACAGCCATGCTCTGAAACCCAGATGACAGCCACTTTTCAACATCTTGTATGTTTTGAACTTGATCTTGACACTCGCGCGTGAACTTTATTCCTAAAACTTATCCAAAATCCGCTCTTTCATCTGCGTGAATTCCGCCTCCGTAATAATACCTGCCTTTTTCAATTCTGCTAGTTTCTCAATTTTTTCAATAACGGCGTCTGTAGCGACTGCCATCTCTAATTCTGGATCCTTCTTTTTAGCAATAGGCGTTTTTTCAACGATTGGTGAAGGGGCTGTTTTAGCCTTTTTAGATTTTTTTCCCTTTTGAGAAGGAACGATTAAATCATCGTCAGATTTAGCAGAAGCACTAGGGACGATATCTTCGTCGTCGTCGCCATCCACGTCGATAATTACTTTCTCTTTTACCTTAAATTCAGGATTAGGAGAAGTGGTGTCTGAGGCATTGGTCTGTTCCCCTTGCCATTCTTTAGCCACGGTCTTTCCTTTCTCGAATTTTTCCTTGTAATATTTTCTTAATCGATCAGGATCAAAGTCTAAGATTGTACCTCCTGATTCTAAATGCTTTTTAAAGACCTCTCCTAAGGCATAAGTGGAAGCCCCAGCAAAAGCAGATACAGTCGCTCCACCTAGCATAGAACCAAGTCCAGGGATTAATTTTACAATACTGCCTGCGCCTAAGCGGGCTAGCGTGGTGCTAGTCAGTGAAGTGACCAAAGCCTTGCCTTGGGTTTCTTGAAAATCCACATTATACACTCGACACATCTGGCGAATCATATCCAATTGTAAGGCACTCACGGCAAATATATCTGCCACCATGACGGGGATAAATCCTGCCCCCATGGACCAAATTACGTGGTTTCGGATGATATTATCCGCTTGCTCTAAATTATTATTTGCGCTCATGATTTATTGTTTTTTATTTGAAAACCTATTTATGTTTAGAATAGAGAAGTGAGAGCAGAGAACAGAGATAGATTTCGGTTAAAATGTAACAAAATATTGTTGTTTTCAAGCGAAATATAGCTCTGTTCTCTATTTTCTGCGCTCTGTTCCACTCTCTGTATGATTTCAAAGTTATTATTAGTATTTCTACTTCTTAAACGTCAGAAGTATTCTGATAGTTATTCAAAACTAAAGGAAAACAGTCCTAATTGCCATTTTAATCGACTAAAACTTTATGTTTTATGACAAAATTCGAAATTTTCTAGGAAGAAAGAGGGTTGAAAAAAGACCTTTTAAACAGAGGGATTTATCGTTTTTCACGATATCAAAGGAACTTTGATACTAATAATTAGCTTATGCAAACAGCCGTATTAAACTAAATTATTATATAGAAAAAGTTCAAGAATAAAAATGGAAAAAATAGATCATGTTATTCTTTTAGACATAGATGGTGTCTTAATAAGTACATTTCCTATGTGGAAATCAGATGACCTAGATAAAGACGGCTATTCTAAATTTAATCAAGTATGGACAGCTAATCTAAAAGACTTACTAGCTGTAAATCCTAATACGCAGCTTGTAATAAGCTCTTCTAGAAGGATAGGAAAAAGCATAGAAAGATTAGAAGAAATTTTTGCTTTCAGAGGAATCAAACATAAAATAATAGACAAAGTACCTGATCCCGAAGAAACGCATTTAAGTCGTAAAATAGAACTTACCCAATATATTGAAAAGCAGCAGCTAAAGAATTTTCTAATTATAGATGATGATATATCTTTGCTCGACTTACCAGAGGCATATGCTGCTCAATTAGTGTTAACTAAATATAGAGAAGGCTTCAATAAAGAACGCCTAAAAAAAGCCTTTTCGATCATCAATAAGTGGTCAAGATAGAACAAAACTAAAGGCAATAAGAAATCAACCATTTGATCTGTATGGTGTTATGATTGCTAGCTATTTTAATGTACAAGACAAGACAAAGAGGAAAATAATAGCTACTAAAAAGTGATTTTATACGTTACTTACTCGAAGTGTATTTTATGTATAAATCGTCAGGTATAAAGGTGGTAGTCTTACAAGCTAGCCATCCGACGATAAGGTTTGGTAATATTGATTGTTTACCTCGTTATCACGTTTTAAGCTGACGATCTATAAATCACAATAGATTAATTAAGAGTATGTTTAAATTTCTACTTCCTGATAACCAGTATTTTAAGAACTTGGCTTCCCATCAAAATGGTCACCTAGCTCACTAGGCAACAATTTTGATGCTTCGCCAAAACCTTAAACTACTGATAATCAGTTTGTACA
>CALJIY010000246.1 GCA_937973945.1 uncultured Saprospiraceae bacterium
TCGAGCCACTTTTAAAATCCGATCATAGGCACGGGCAGAGAGCTGCAATTTCTTCATCGCCGTTTTTAATAAGACCGTGCAAGGCTGGTCGAGTTTACAAACTTCTTTGGCTAAGCGACTAGGCATCATGGCATTGCAATGCACATTTTTCATGTTTTTGAAACGCTCTGTTTGTATATCTCTGGCTTGGATAACGCGTGCTGCTATATCTTTACTAGGGACGCTTGGTTGGTCGTAGTTGGCTAAGAGTTCGTAAGAGACGGGGGTGACCTCCACATGTAAATCTATACGATCTAAAAGTGGGCCTGAAATTTTATTGAGATAGCGTTTGACGATGCCTGCGCCGCAGACGCATTCCTTGTCTGGGTGATTGAAGTAGCCACAGGGGCAAGGATTCATAGAAGCGATCAACATAAAACTGGCAGGATAATCTACTGTAATTCTAGCTCTAGAAATGGTTACTTTTCGTTGCTCCATTGGTTGGCGAAGCACTTCTAATACAGAGCGTTTAAATTCTGGCAATTCATCTAAAAACAACACGCCATTATGGGCGAGGGAAATGGCACCTGGATGAGGATTCGATCCACCGCCTACTAAAGCTACATCACTAATCGTATGATGCGGCGCACGAAAAGGACGGGTAGCTACTAAGGCCGTATCCGCAGGTAAGACACCTGCAACCGAATGTATTTTTGTGGTCTCTAATGCTTCTCTTAAAGAAAGTGGAGGTAGGATAGTGGGCAGTCTTCTAGCCAACATAGTTTTGCCTGCGCCCGGTGGACCTATTAAAATTACATTGTGTCCGCCCGCTGCTGCCAATTCTAAAGCTCGTTTAATATTCTCTTGTCCTTTGACATCCGAGAAGTCGATGCTATAGTCGTTTTGGGTATTAAAAAATTCATCTCTGGTATCTACTTTCGTAGCTTCCAATTCGTGCACCCCATCGAAAAAATCTATCGCTTCTGTTATATTTTCAATACCATATACTTCTAGTTCATTAACGATCGCTGCTTCTCTGGCATTTTGTTTGGGTACAATAACACCTTTGAAATTCTCTGCTCTTGCCTGTATCGCAATGGGCAATGCGCCCTTAATAGGTCGCAAACTACCATCTAAAGATAACTCGCCCATCATTACATATTCGTGTATGGTATCGCTTTTGATTTGATCGGTTGCTGCTAATACCCCCATTGCTATTGGCAGGTCATAGGCACTCCCTTCTTTTCGAATATCTGCTGGAGCTAGATTAACTACTAATTTTAATCGGGGTACTTTTTTACCAACGTTTCCTAAGGCTGCTTCGAAGCGTTGGAAGCCTTCTTTGATCGCATTATCAGGCAAGCCTACGAGGTGATAAAAATTGGAGCCTTGTGGCACTAAGCCACCTGCATTCACTTCTACAGTAATCGTCTTTGCATCAACGCCATGAACGGCACTCGCATAAGTTTTTATTAGCATGTTCGTATGTTTTTAGTTTTCTCAAAAGAATAGCTCGTTTAGTTGCTTGCTCTTTCTAGGTAAATATAGAAATTTATGCTTGGGTAAGGTAGAAAATGTATGGTTTTTCCTAATTCTATCCTCATTTATTTAGGATAAGAATTTATGAAAAAAAGACTATCTAGGCAAGAATTGGATGAACAGTTACTTTAAGGTCTATCGTACAAATTCATTGCTCAATAGCATAAAACTCAAACCCAATGACAATAACACCTCTTAAAACAATTAGCAAAAGCTTAACACGTTTTAACTTTTTTAATGAAAATTTATCTTCTACTTTAGCGTCTCAATATTAACACAAGCTATTTTATTCCAAATAAGTATTATTCACAAAAACGACTTATCAATTATGAAAAAAATAATGTTATTATCCTTTTTGCTAGTTGCAGCATTATTCGTTAATGCACAATCAGATAAAGGAAACTCCGCTGTAAAAGCAGAAAAAAAGGCTACTAAATTAGCCGATCAATTAGGTTTATCTGTCGATCAACAAGCAGCCTTACAAACCATATTTGCAGAGCAACAGGAAAACCGAAAATTAAGTCGCAAAGAGATGCGCAACTTGAGTACAGAAGAGAGAGCCGCTATCAAAGAAGAAAGAAAAGGTGCTAAAGCAGCATTTGATGAAAGAATTGCTACTGTTTTAACACCTGAGCAATATGAAGCTTACCAAAACTTACCAAAGAAAGGTAGGGGAAAAGGTGGTGCTAACAAGGGAAAGGGAAAAGGAAAAGGAAAAGGTGGTGCTAACAAAGAAAAAGGTAAGGGGAAAAGCGGTGCTAATAAAGGAAAAGGGAAATCAAAAAAGAGCCCAGAAGAAAGAGCCCAAAAAAGAGTAGATAGTATGACAGAGAAGTTGAATTTAAGCGAAGATCAACAAGCTCAGATATACACCTTACTAGTAGAACAAGCAGCACCTAATGGTCAAGTACCTAATTGGAAAGATTTATCTAAAGAAGAAAAAGAAGCATATAGAGCGCAGCGAAAAGCAGATAAAGAAGCTTATAAAATTGCCTTAACTGAAATTCTTACACCTGCGCAATTGGCTACTTACGAGGAATTAGAAGGGCATGACGACGACGATGACGATGATAACGATGACGATGACGATGATGAAAAAGGCAAGAAGGGGAAGAAAGGTAAAAAAGGAAATAAAGGAAATAAATTTTAGGAATAAGATCAACCACCTATAATCGATAGTATATTGACTGATTGCAAAGATTTACTATAAGTGCAATCAGTTAAACAAGGATCATTGATTGATCCACAACAATAAAACAAAAGGCGTTTTAGTAGTTCATTCTACTAAAACGCCTTTTATATTTAGCTAGGTCAACATCAT